>JBBRDW010000004.1:0-96475 GCA_038203525.1 Chitinophagales bacterium
GAAAGCCGTTATCCCGAAGGTATTAAGCAACTCGCTCAATGGGTAAAAGAAGGTAAACTAAAATTTACCGAAACAATCGTTCAAGGTTTTGATCACCTGCCTAGCGCTTTGATTGGTTTATTCAAAGGCGAGAATACCGGGAAAATGGTTGTAGAAGCATAAACACTTTTACTTATAATTTTTTTTTATTGGCCCGGATACAATGCTACTATTAAGCCCCGGTTGCGTCGCACTCTTGTACTCTTTGTACATTATTCAACATGGGCTGAGGTGTAGAAAAATTAAATTACTCTGCCTAATAAAATAATATATTTTTCACTCTCTATCCCACATGAAGTTTTCCAATTTCCAACACAGCTTTTGAAACAGTTATTTTAAAAGCCTGCTACCCGATATTACTTGTTATGCCTTTTTTTTACACACAATTTGTGGAGTAATTTACACATTATAAACATTTTTCACCCCTCTTCTCCTAGTCATTCAGTTTTTTCATTCCATTTTTCAATTATTGCCCCAAAGGCTTACCAGTAAAGGGTCTACATAAATTATTTAATGCAAATAACCTGGATGAAAATGGCATTTTTTTCACATTGGACACTCAATTGCCACATTGGTAGAATTAAAAAATAGAAACTTATGAAAAAACTTTTAAGTGCAGTAGTCGTTTTGTTATGCTTAACCGCATCAACATCAAATGCACAAATATTTCCCGGCTACAGAACAAGTAATTATTCGGGAGTAAACGGCGTAATTTTTAATCCTGCTAATATTGCAGACAATCGTTACAAGTGGGATTTAAACCTAATTTCAGTAAATGGATTTGTTGGTAACGATCAAACAAAATTAGGCTTTAGAGACATTACCAAATCGTCCTTTAATGCAGACTCGTTGAAAGCAATATTATTGCGCGGAGATAACCCTAATTTTAAGTCTCTGGTAAGTGCCGACATTCTGGGACCATCTTTCATGTTCAACACGAAGAACGGATCAGCCTTTGCTATTACCACAAGATCAAGAGTATTTTCAAATGCCTCTGGTATTGATGGCACCCTGGCAAGGGCAATTATTGACGCGGGGGAAACAAATGGCGCAGTTTATCCAGCCTCATTTAATTCTTATCCTGATAGTAAAATAAACACCACCGGATGGACGGAATTGGGTTTATCATTTGCAACCATTTTTACCAAAAAAGACAGTAAGAATTTTTTGAAAGGCGGCGCAAGCATCAAGTACCTTGCAGGTACTACCAATTCTTATTTAAGACTGCAAAATTTTGATGGCACCATAGGCAGTGGTGTAAACGGAACGTATTTTACAAACACAACTGGTAACCTTGCTATTAACAGCACGGGAGCTGATTTTACCGATTACACATTCAAAGATTTTTTTAAGTTTAGCGGCCATGGCGTTGGTGCAGATATTGGTTTTGTATACGAGTACCGTCCCGCCTCAATTACAATGGCTGATACTATTTATCAGGATAATAATTTCGCTAATAAATACAAGCTGAAGATTGGCTTGGCAATCACCGATATTGGCAGAATAAGATTTGAAAAAGACAACACTACTTCTGCATCGTACACGGCAAATGTACCGGGGGAACAACAGTTTTTGTTGAACCAGTTCGAAGGTAAATCTGTATCACAATACAAATCTATATTGGACCAAAGCCCCTATTTTACCACCACATCCGTCTCAGAAGCAAAATATAATGTCAACCTGCCTACAACATTACAGCTTGATATAGATTACAACATGGGAGCCGGCTTTTATGCAGATTTAAGCGGACAGATAGGCCTTACAAAAAATAATGATGCGCTCAACCAATACAGTTACAACAGCGTATCGTTAACACCACGGTACGAAAAAGGAATTTTTGGAATAGCTGTCCCATTCAATTACAATGAACTTACAAAATTTAATGCAGGTTTATCGTTACGCGTAGGACCGGTTTTTCTTGGTTCAGGTTCTATATTCTCTGCGCTGGTTAATAAATCAAAGCAGGCTGATGCCCACATCGGTATCCGTTTTGGAATGCCCTACAAAAAGAAGATGAGACCCGATACAGACAAGGATGGTGTATTCGATAACCTCGATGCATGCCCCGATGTTGCCGGTCCTAAAATGTACAATGGTTGCCCCGACACGGATGGCGATGGTATAATAGACAGCCTGGATAAATGCCCTGCTATTGCAGGCTTACCACGCTATAATGGCTGCCCAATACCAGACAGTGACGGCGATAGCATAAACGATGAAGAAGATAAATGCCCAACAGTTGCCGGCCTTGTAAAATACAATGGCTGTCCAATACCAGACAGGGATAAAGATGGTGTTAATGACGAAGAAGATAAATGCCCTGATGTAGCAGGAACGGCGAAATACTTTGGTTGTCCCGTACCAGATTCAGACGGTGATGGCATAAATGATGAAATGGATGTTTGTCCTAACGAGGCTGGCCCTGCATCATCAAAAGGATGTCCCGAAGAAAAAGTTGCAGTAGAAATAACAGCAGAATTTAAGAACATTTTATTCGATTTTGGTAAAGCAACAATTCGCCCCGAGTCTATGGCAATAATTGTAAAAGCCGTTCTTACAATGAACGAACAAATACCAAACTCATCCCTGTATATAGATGGTTATACTGACAGTAAGGGCAGTGTAAAAATAAACAAATCACTTTCATTAAAACGTGCACAGGCAGTTGTTAATGCGCTTGTAGCAAACGGTATTGATAAATCGAGAATTGCAGCAAGAGGTTTTGGAAAAGATAATCCTAAATGCACCAACGATACCGAAGAAGGCAGACAGTGCAACAGGCGTGTAGAAGTTGTAATTAAAAATATCAGCGAGAAAAAAGAGGCTGAAGGTTACAAGCTAAAAAACTAAAAAAGTATATAAATTAAAAAAGCTGCTCCCGTTAAAAGGAGCAGCTTTTTTTGTTAACATAAAAAGCGGAGAATTTTTTTTGGCCCGGCTTTATTAATATTATTAAGCCAGGTTGCGTCGCACTCTTGTGCGGCTATAACACTGTTGGGCAATGTGCGGTAACCTTACAAAGCCCAACAATTTAAGGGGCCGTATACGCCACCGTGCCTGGTTTAAATAACGGGAGCACCTGCATTACAAAAGCCGTTTTTTCAAATGCAAATGCCTTTTTTAAACTTATTGAAATGTATTCAGCAATTTCAGTTTCATAAAACTGCATTTAATACCATTAAGCTGGTAAACCAGTACATCTCTCAAAGACTGGTAAGGGAAATATTCATTTAAAACATTGCGGTATGCTTTTTCAAAAAAGCACTCTGTAGCCATACAGGTATTCAGTATTTCCTTTAAACTTCCGGCGTTTACAATTGAATGAATACTTCTCAATAATTCATCATACTTAATAAAAGAAACTGCAGTTGTTTCTTTTATTTCAAGCATGTTAAGCTGCGATTTTAATTCCTGTTCGTACTGGTTGGTTTCAATGGCAAATCCCCGCAGCGTAAGCCTTACAGGATCATCATTCATTTCTTCTGAAACCAATTCAAACTCTTGCCTTGTAAGTTGAAGCAGAGAGAGCAGGTTGTACATTTTGTCTGTGAAAGGTTTTACGCGATTTTCCATGGTTAGCATTTTAGATTGTAATTACGTTTTAAGTTAAAATGGTTAGCGAATGTTTGTCAACAATTAGTATTGCGATTTTAAGTGTATTTTGACCTAACGAATTGAGAGTGGTGAATGGTGAAATACTGACCATGCACTATTTCCAATTGACGTTTTTCCTAACACTAAAACTCAATTCGGTTCGATTTATTTCATTGGTGATGGTTTAATAGTTTTTTTAAATTTTTATTATAGATACTTTAGAACCGGGGAACTTTGTCAACAATATCTGTACCACCGCGGTGGTATTTCTACGTTAATAATAAACTTAACATAATAAGTATAATTTTCTTTTGATGCAGGTGTTTAAAATGCTGCTCATAATTTTCTGGCAAAAATGTTGCGTGTTTTATAATTGAAAATGTTATGCCGGTAGATGGTGCAGCGGGGTATAAAGTACAAGAGTCCCGCCTCGGCGCATATGTGTCAAGCTAAATTTTGATAAAAATTGCTGAAAGTGTTTACCAGTAATGGTTTTAGATTGTCTTGCATTAAGGATTTAGTGAATGGTTTTAAATATAAAAGCGTTGTCGAATAATCTTACCTTTCATTTGCAGGGAAAAAGCAACTGAGTCCTGAAAGGCGCAAAGGGAACCAAAAGTACAAGAGTGCGACGCAACAGAAGCTCAATAGTTGTAATACTGTTGGGTCAATAAATGTATTCTTTTGCTTGACGCATGTGCGCCTCGGCGGGAAGAAAAGCTAAAAAGTAAAACTAAAGCCCGGCCAATAATTGTATTTAATTTTTTGTTTTCGAAACCCTTTTTTATAGACTATATTCACCTCATCTATGGAGCCTGCTAAAGATAGAGTTGTTTTTTTTGACCGCCGTATCCGTGCGGGATACCTGCTTGGTTTTATTATGCTGCTTACTTCATACCTGCTTATTCTTTTTGTAAACGGCGAGGTTCAGAAACAGGCGGCTACCATAGTGCATACCAACCTGGTACTTACGCAGGTACAATCTCTTTTATCAGATTTAAAAGATGCAGAAACAGGCTTCAGGGGATATCTGGTGATAAAAGACCGACGGTTTCTCGATCCTTTTTATGGTGGTGAAAATATGATCAACACTGGTATTACCAATCTTAGAAATTTAACGAAAGACAACCCTGCACAGCAAAGAAGAATTGATACATTGGAAGGGCTTATAGCAAAAAACCTGGAGATTATAAAAACAGGTATGCAACTTTTTCAAAACTCAGATAAGACAGTGAGCGATTCGATGAAAATACTGGTATATGCCGGCAAACAACAAATGGAAGGTACCGGCGAGTGCGTACAGCGCATTAAAGCGACTGAGCTTAATTTACTTGATGAGCATACGAAAGGATTGAAGGCTTACAATAATGCTGTTAAGATTATCAATATAGCTTCACTACTTGTTGTGTTTCTGTTAACTGCCTATTCCATGATAACATACAGAAGAGAGAAGAAATTAAAAAAGCAATCGCATGATGCATCGGTGTTAAACAGGGAGGAGTTGGGCGAAAGTTTAAAAGACTTAAAAAGTGCAAATGAAGAATTGATAGTATTAAGGCGTAACGAAAAATTTGCAGTTACTGGCCGCATAGCACGAACTATAGCGCATGAAGTAAAAAACCCGTTAACCAATATCAATCTTGCTGTTGAGCAGTTAAAAGACCAGATGCCACCGGATGAAGAATCGAATTTTCTGTTCAGCATGATTGCCCGCAATGGCAACCGTATTAATCAGCTGGTTTCAGACCTGCTTAATTCAACTAAAGTTTCGGAACTGAAAGTTGAAAGAGTTTCGGTTAATACCTTACTTGATGAAACACTGGAAAGCGCCAAAGACCGCATTGAATTAAGCAATGTAACAGTAGAAAAAAATTATACTACAGATCCATGCGATGTAGCGGTGGACAAGGAACAAATAAAAATCGCATTTCTTAACATTATTGTAAATGCAGTTGAAGCTACGGAAGCCGGTACAGGCAAGCTGATAATAAAAACAGAAAAAAGGTTTAATAAATGTGTAGTTATAATAAAAGATAATGGTAGGGGCATGGCAGAAGAAGACTTGCTTAAATTATTTGAACCATATTTTACCCGTAAACCAAAAGGTACCGGGCTTGGCCTTACGCATACCCAAACCATCGTCTTTAACCACAAGGGCTCTATTCACGTAACCAGTAAAGAAGGCGGGGGTACCGTATTTGAAATTATACTCAACTTGGCTTAGCTCTTTAAAATATAGTTTGTCTATCTGCAATAAAAAAGCCTTATTCCGTTATGGAAAAGGCTCTTTAAAAAAATAAATTTCATCAAATCAAAGTTCATCAATCCATTGCTTAACTGCTTCTTTGGTTTTTCCGGTTTTCTTTTGCAGACGGCCAACCAGTTCATCATCTTTGCCTTCTTCGTAAAGCAGGTCATCATCGGTCAGGTCTGCATACTGCTGCTTAGCTTTACCTTTAAGCTCGTTCCAGCTCCCTTTTAATTTTAGTTTCCAGCTTTCCATGTTCTTCAATTTAAGTTATTAAAAAAAAATTTGTATTCAGCCTAAAAACTATTGCCGAAAAGCAACAGCATATTTAGCCCGTCAATTATTTTTCATAGCATCGTCTGTTGCGTCGCACACTTGTAAAGCATATCTGTATTCAGCAACGTGCCTTCTTCAAAACAAATCTTAAAATCTTGTTGTAAAGCATTCTCACTTAATATCAGCTTCGTATTATTTTAAGCAGAATTGCAATTATTGCAATAACAAGCAAAACATGAATAAGGCCCGATGCACCGTAAACAAAGAAGCCAAGTGCCCAAAATATTACCAGAATAACTGCAATTAGATAAAGTAAGTTGCCCATATTTTTATTTTTTATTATATAGTATATTGAAAAAATAATGCCAAAATTTTAACTAATCTAAAACCCGGCTATAATATACATTTAGAAAAAGAAGATGCTGCTAAAACAAAAAAATGAGGAGAGAATTCCACAAATGAAAAAAGGTGATACACAAATAAGGGGAATATTAATGCACAAATTTTTCAAGTGTTGCGGCCATTGCCGTGCGTGTAAATGGTTTGCCAAGAAAGTAATCGGCGCCTTTATTAAGTGCATTAAGTTGGTCAGGGCCTGTATCGTGTGCTGTTATCATTATAATACCTGTAGTTGGATAGTTTTCTTTCAAAAAAGAAATAAACTCAACTCCCAGACCATCCGGTAAATGGTTGTCAAGAATAAGAATATCAGGAATATTATTTTCTAAAGATTTCATTGCATCGGCAAGGGTATTAACAAAAGTAGATGCCATCTTTTTTTGTTTTAATATACCCGTTAGCAGGTAACAGATATCAGTATCATCCTCAACAATCAGAGCTCTGTACAATTTGGTATTAATGTTATCCATTTTTAAATCAGGCATATTTGCAACAAGTGGCAATAATCGTGTAAACTATCATGTCTAAGCCAATAAGGTGTCTTATTAAATTATAAAATTCGTTTTATTACTGCATTTGTTAGTATAAAAAAAGCTAAAAATTATTTAGGGTTTTTAAGCCCCAACTATGAATGACTCGTTATTTCTACATGATGTTGACTATTTACCACAAAAAAATAACTACAGCGGACAAATCAATTTTTGTACTTACTCACTATGTATAGAATTATTTAGAAAGAATGTTCTTTGTGCTCAATTATTATCGAATTGCTGAGGAGTGCGGCGGCACCAGAGCAAGAAAGTTTTAGTACTGCAAGGACAATAAAAATTCTTGCAAGGCGATTTCCTGCCGGGTGCCTAGTATTTAACTAATTTATACAGAAAATTTCTGGCAAGGTTTTTATATAAGTAAGTATACCAGCTTTTAATATTAATTGTAGTGATTATTATTATTTACGGCCGTTGCCACCATGAAAAACACCATTGGCCGGGCTGGTATTTTATTATCCACTTGTTAAAATTCAATAACAAACAATGAAACAATTAATTGTTATCGGTTGCCTGTTTATTACACTTGCCAGTTTCTGGGGGTGCAAAACAGTGGTACCGGTTAGGCCGCCTGAGCCGTCTGTTATGGTGGTAAGGCCACCCCAGCCAGGACCGTCCTATGTATGGGTTGAGGGCGAATGGTATAGCCGCGGAGGGAAATATTATCGTAGCCCGGGAAGCTGGGTACGGGCTAAACGAGGTCGCAGTTGGGTACAGGGTCACTGGGCTAATAACAAACGCGGTCATTACTGGGTGGGCGGCTATTGGAAATAGTGGCGAAATTGAAATTAAATTTTGTTTGATAGGGGGTAATCGCAGGTTTGCATACAGTTTAATGACTTTTGCAGGCCTGCTTTAGTTTAAAAACCCTCCCGGGAATAATAGATTTTTATTAAACACCAATTAAGCCTACCTTGTAAAAGGCTATTTATAAAAAAAAGCCATGGTATTATGACGCATAGAATTTTAATTATTGATGATGACATTGATATGTGCCTGCTGCTCAGTCGCTTTTTGAACAAGCACAACTACGAAACAGAAACCGCTCATTCAGCCAGTAAGGGTATTGCGAAATTTAAAGAAGGCAATTTTGATATCGTAATTTCCGATTACCGCCTCGGCGATATGGATGGCAAAGACGTACTTGTAGAAATAAAAAAAGAAAAGCCTGCAACCATTGTTCTCATCATAACTGGCTACAGCGATATTAAAACTGCAGTAGACATTATTAAACTTGGGGCCTACGACTACATTACCAAGCCGTTAATACCGGATGAAGTTTTGAATGTTCTTAAGAATGCTATAGATCGGCCAGGTACCAGCAATAATGATCAAAACAGGAATAAAAATGTTGAAACTTTATTTTCGCCGGGAGAAGGTTTTAACAATGATTTTATGCTTGGGCAATCTGCTGCAACAAAAGAATTATACCAGCAGATCGCAATTGTAGCGCCCACCAACTACAGTATTATTCTTTATGGTGAAAGCGGCACCGGCAAAGAAGTGATGGCAAGAACCATACATGAAATGAGCAGCAGAAAAGGCCAGCCCTTTATTGCAATGGATTGCGGTACACTTTCAAAAGAACTTGCAACAAGCGAACTTTTCGGGCATGTAAAAGGCGCTTTTACGGGTGCACTTATCGATAAAACGGGCCATTTTGAACTGGCCAACGGTGGAACTCTCTTTCTTGACGAAGTGGCCAATTTAGCTTACGATGTGCAGGCGGCTTTGCTGCGTGTACTGCAGGAAAGAAAGATAAAAAAAGTGGGTGGTACAAAAGAAATGGATATTGATGTGCGGATCATCATAGCGTCAAACGAAAACCTTCAGCTCGCATACCAGCGGGGCTCGTTCAGGGAAGATCTTTACCACAGGTTCAATGAATTTTCAATAGATCTTCCGCCATTAAGGAACAGGAGAGGTGATATTCCGCTGTTTGCAGAATTTTTTCTTAATAAAACCAATGCAGAGCTGGGTAAATCAATAGAAGGTATAGATGAAAAAGTAATGGATGCTTTTATAAACTACTCGTGGCCGGGCAATTTACGGGAATTTCGCAATGTAATGCGGCGTGCTGTTTTACTTACACCAAAAGGTAATATTACGCTTAAAACGCTCCCTCCCGAAATTGCAGGCCATCCGGTTACGTCAGGTAATATTTCGATGTTGGCAACAGGCTTAAAAAAAGAGCCTGCCCTTAAAGATGCAGCATCAAAAGCAGAGTACGAAACTATTATGAAAGTGCTTAAAGAAGTAAATAACAATAAGTCTAAAGCTGCAGACCTGCTGAGTATTGATAGAAAAACGCTTTACAATAAGATAAAGATTTACGAAGATTCGCAGCTTTAATTAACGCTGAATATTGTTATAAGAAAATTCCTTTTTATTGGCCCGGCTAATGAAAAGGAATTTTGCTTTTGTTGCGTCGCACTCTTGTACTTTCTGATACTTTATTGAGCTTTTATCGCAGCGAAGATTGAAGCGAACGATGGTATTAACAACACCAACTGAGCCGGTCACCGTGCTGATAGCTAACTAAAGCCGATTTTTTGAAACTCAGGCGTTGCTTGCGGAATACTTTTGCTGGCGTTCTTTGTTATTGTTTGTTCACTATATAATTCAGTTCAGTTACCCCGCAAGCAAATTGTCTGGTAGTCAATAACCGTAGTTTTATTTTGTCTTTGATGTCGGCAAACAATGGAATGCCTTGTCCAAGAATAATTGGATTAACAAATAGCCAGTAGCCGTCAATTAAATTAAGTTGCATAAGTGAATGTGTTGCTGTCGGGCTACCAAAAAGCAAAATGTCTTCACCCGCTTGTTGTTTTATTTCAGTTATGCTATCCGAAAGATTATCGCTAATAATTTTTGTATTAGTCAAATCTGCGCCTTGCATGGTTTTTGATAAAACAACTTTGCAAACTTTGCTATACCACTTCGAATGTTCAATGTCGTGCCTCGTCGCTGTCGGCTTGTCTGCGGCGGTTGGCCAGTAATTTTCCATCATCTGATAAGTTATTCGTCCATATAATGCATTGTCCACTTCGCTTATCCGCTTACCAACATGATCAAAGATTTCTTCATCAACTTTAATCCAGTCCATCTCTCCGTTCAATCCTGCTACAAAACCGTCGAGCGATAGGTGCATAAATGAAATTATTTTTCTCATACAGTTCTATTTTTTATTGTTGACTATTATTTGCTACTGTCATCTTACAATGACGGTTAAGGCCTGTATTGGCGCAGGTAAACGCAATTTATAAAAAAATAGCTGTTGTATTTTAATACTTTTCCATGCATTTTTTTAATTGCAGTTTCGCTAATTCAGTTTTCAATATTCTATTGATGCTCTGGCCCATGATCATCGCTGAACAACAGCAAGCCGCAGTAATCTTCGTTTGCATAAAAGCTGCATAGAATATCTAACCGTACAAGAGTGCGACGCAACAAAAGCCACATTATTAAACTAAAGCCAGGCTCAAAAGATGCTAAAATTTCTGCCTTGAAAAATTTAAAAAACACCCGTTACATTTGCAGTATGGAACAATTTCTTACAAGCCTCTTCGCCGGGCAGGAGTATGATGAAAAAAATTTTTTTCTTATAGCCGGCCCCTGCGTTGTTGAAAGCGAAGAACTGTTAAATGAAGTGGCAGACAAAGTTTATAAAGTTTGCAAAAGATTGGGCATTCCCTATATTTTTAAAGCAAGCTACCGTAAAGCCAACAGAACCAGTGCCGCATCGTTTACCGGCCTTGGCGATGATACAGGATTAAGCCTGTTGAAAAAGATAAAAGATACTTACGGGCTGCCTGTTACCAGCGATATTCATGCACACGATGAAGCCGCGATTGCAGCCACATACCTTGATATTTTACAGATACCTGCTTTTCTTTGCAGACAAACAGATTTACTGGTTGCTGCCGCAGAAACGGGTAAAATTGTGAATGTAAAAAAAGGGCAGTTTTCCAGCGGCCCCGCCATGAAGTTTGCCGTAGAGAAAATAAGGAATGCAGATAACAGTAAAATTATGCTTACCGAAAGGGGCAATAGCTTTGGCTATCAGGACATGGTTGTAGATTATCGTAATATTCCCTGGATGCAGGACCATGGTACGCCCGTTATAATGGATTGTACACATAGCCTTCAGCAACCCAACCAGGCCAGCGGCGTAACGGGCGGTAATCCGCAAATGATTGGCATTGTTGCAAAAGCAGCTATAGCTGCGGGCGCAAACGGGTTATTTATTGAAACACACCCACACCCTGCAATAGCCAAAAGCGATGGTGCCAATATGCTGCGTTTAGACCTGTTGGAGAATTTACTGGAACAACTGGTAAAGTTGCGCAAGGCGGTAGTTTAATAATAGAGTTTCAAAATTGCTCGGCACAAAAAGTTGGGTGGCTGCCCCAGTCATTTTTGGAATTTGAATTTTTGGCAAGGTTAGCAGCTGTATTTGCCACAACCATTTCCCTTGGCAGAACACCAAACTCTTTTTTAAAACTTGCTGCAAAATGCCCGAGGTTTGAATAACCTACCATAATACCTACTTCCTTTACAGCGAATCTTCCCAGCAGCAATAATGTTTTAGCTCTTTGCATCCTGTTCTTTTGGTAATATTCGTAAACGGGCAGACCGTACATCGATTTGAAATCTTTTTTTAGTTTGGTTGGGCTCATTGCAGCCAGCCTGGAGAGTGTTGCAATAACAGGCGGTGTGCCCGAGTAATCTTTTACCAAAAGCGCTTCCACTTTTATTAGGCGGATTATTTCATCGTCTTTAAGCTTAACAAGCTGGCTATTCTTTTCGAGTTTATCAATAAACCCGATTATAAATTTTTCAACCAGCAGCATAACACGGTTATAAATGAACTTTGACAGCAGGGGGTGTTCAATTTTTTCTTTAATAAGTTCATCCATTATTATCCGGTATTCCGTATCAATAAGCTCAAGGTTAATATTCTTTAAAAGCATTGAGAAATAGTTGCTTAAGAATTTATCGGCCATCTCGGCCCCAAAGCAAGTGTTAAGAAAATCATTTCCAAAAATGATTCTGATTGACCTTATTCGCATTTTTGGCGGGATAATAAATTTCGTATTCATTAGTGAACTCGTTAATAAAACAGTATTATGCTGCAGATTATAACTGTGTTGTTCATTGATGAATTTAGCAGTATCCATACCGCCGTTAACTGATTCATTAAATTGTAAAATAAAGTATTGCTGGTTGGTGGATGCAAGCCGGTGCATTATAAGTCCATCGTTAAAAGATCCATCGCTTATTAGTACCGAGAGCTCGTCGGGCAGGTTATAGGCAATGGAATACCCTTCTCCAATCCTTGATGTTATACGCACAAAATTATCTTGTAACGGCACCTGAAATGAAAGGGCCATTGCATTTAGTAAACCTTTATAATCATTGTTATTGTAGGTTATTTCCAGCATGCGTTTTTATTTTAGCGGGGCAGCAATTTCAACGGGTAGTTGTTCAAAAACCTTAAAGAAAGCTTTATTGAAACTGCCCAGTCCCGAAAAGCCAAGAGCTGCCGCTGTTTGGCCAGGAGAATATTTTTTTGAAAGCAACATGGCTTTGGCTTTATTCATACGGTGCTTCTGGTAGTATTGGTTAACCGGTAAGCCAAAAACCATTTTAAAAAGTATCTTCATTTTGGAAGGGCTCATGGCAGCCATCCGCGAAAGTCGGGCAATAGAAGGCGGTGGTTGCGAAAGTTCCTTCAATAGTTCCTTTTCAACCTGTTTAATATTCTCCAGTTCGTCAGGTGCTATTTTAAAAGAAGTGTTTACGTTCTCAATCCTCGTAAAAAGACGGGTAAAAAACCGCTCCAGTATCAGCATTATCCTATTTTGCACTATTATCTGCTCAAAAGTTTTACTGGAACTTAAATTCATCAGCTCATTTATTAAACGCCTGTATTCGGCATCCATCATTTCATATATAAGCAGGGGCGATTTTAAAGCAATATAATTCTTCAAAATATTTCCCGCATCTTCATCAGCAAGATACCTGTCAAGCCAGTTTTTACTTATAAGAATATTCACGTTTCTCAGGCAGGTTTGGGCAGAAGTCATATAAAACCATTCCTGGTCTGTTTTTGAAAAAAAAACGGAAGAATGAATATTACCATCAGCCTCTGTTGCCTCGTCAAGTCGAAGAATATAAAAATCTTTTGCTGATTTTTTTCGGTGAAAGAGAACATCTCCAAATGCAGTATAGTCGTGTATCATTACCTGCAAACCATTATTAAGGGCGATAAATTTTATAAAACCCTCACCTGTATTAGAGGGGAGATAGAAAAGATTATTGGATATTTTGACCTTCAGGCATTTTGCAAAATGCATGAAGGTTTCGTCAAAGCTTGTAAGGTTGTATTCAATCTTAATCACTTTACATAACTATTTTTTAAAGGTACTTTAAAGGGTTTCGCCTGGCAGAAAGTATATATTTTTTTATGTTTAGCCAAAATGCCATCACCATATAAATAATGACCGGAGAACCTAGTGTTAAAAAAGAAATATAAATAAACCAAAGCCGTATACGCGTTGCCGCTATGCCTAATTTATTACCAATGGCCGAGCAGACGCCAAAAGCCTGCCATTCTATAAAATATTTTAACCTGTACATGGCCGTAATTTAAGAAAATGTATTGGTAAAATACAAACACTTTTAATAAACATTTCTTTTGTTGTAAATTCGCTGCAGCCGAAAATCAGGAAATAATTTTTTGGGCCCGGCTTTAAAACATGAATCAGGCTTTTGTTGCGTCGCACTCTTGTGCTTTCAGTAATTATTTCAACAAATAACGACTCAGCAATTTAACCTGCAATCAATGCATAACAAAAGCTTCCAAAAAATTTTAAGATACGGTATTCCGGCAGTCAGCTAATTAAATAAAAATCGTAAATCTGCATACCAAAATTTAAAAGTATATTTTATGGCATTTGACATTGACATGATAAAAAACCTCTACGCAGCTATGCCTGCAAAAACAGAGGCGGCCCGCAAAGTACTCGGAAGACAATTAACCTTAGCTGAAAAAATCCTGTTCTCGCACCTGCATGCAGACCAGAAATTAGAAAGCTTTGGCAGAGGCAAAAACTACGTAGACTTCGCACCAGACCGTGTGGCAATGCAGGATGCAACTGCCCAAATGGCCCTGCTTCAGTTTATGCAGGCAGGCAGACCACAGGTAGCCGTTCCTTCTACCGTACATTGCGATCACCTCATCCAGGCGAAAGCCGGTGCAGTAGAAGATTTAAATACGGCAAAATCGGTAAACAAAGAAGTGTACGATTTTCTTGCCAGCGTTTCCAACAAATACGGTATTGGTTTCTGGAAACCAGGCGCGGGAATTATTCACCAGGTGGTTTTGGAAAACTATGCATTCCCTGGTGGAATGATGATTGGTACAGATTCACACACACCGAATGCTGGCGGTCTCGGAATGATTGCAATTGGCGTTGGTGGTGCAGATGCCTGCGATGTAATGGCTGGTTTGCCGTGGGAACTGAAATGGCCCAAACTCATCGGTATAAAACTTACCGGCAAAATGAGCGGCTGGACAAGCGCAAAAGATATTATTTTAAAAGTTGCAGGTATACTTACTGTAAAAGGTGGTACCGGCGCCATAGTTGAATATTTTGGCGAAGGCGCTGATAGTCTTAGCGCAACCGGAAAAGGAACCATTTGTAACATGGGTGCTGAAATTGGAGCAACCTGCTCACTGTTTGCTTACGACGAAAAGATGGCTGCTTATTTACAGTCTACAGAGCGTTCAGATGTGGCCGCTTTGGCAGATGCAGTGAAGGCCGAGCTTCGCCCGGATAACGATGTGTATGAAAATCCTGCCAATTATTACGACCAGGTAATTGAAATAAATCTGAACGAGTTAGAGCCCTATGTTAACGGGCCCTTTACGCCTGATCTTGCATGGCCCATCAGCAAATTTGCCGATGCCGTTAGAACAAACAACTGGCCAGAGCGTTTGGAAGTTGCATTGATAGGTTCCTGCACAAACTCCTCTTACGAGGATATAACCCGTTCTGCTTCTCTTGCAAAACAGGCTACCGATAAGGGTTTGAAAGCAAAATCAGAATTTACAATTACGCCAGGCTCCGAACTGGTTCGCTTTACGATTGAACGTGATGGATTGTTAGATACATTCGAACAGATTGGCGGTATTGTATTAGCCAATGCATGCGGCCCTTGTATAGGTCAATGGGCAAGACACATGGATGACCCTTCGAGGAAGAACTCCATCATTACATCTTTCAACAGAAATTTTGCAAAACGTAATGATGGTAATGCAAGCACGCATGCTTTTGTTGCTTCGCCTGAAATTGTTACAGCCTTCGCAATAGCAGGTGATCTTACTTTTAACCCTTTAACCGATTCTTTAAAAAATGAGGCTGGCGAAAGCGTAATGCTGGATGAGCCAACAGGTTTCGAATTGCCACCAAATGGCTTTGCCGTTGAAGATGCTGGCTTTCAGGCACCGGCTGCAGATGGCAGCGCTATTGAGGTAGCTGTTGCGGAAGACAGCCAGCGTTTGCAATTGCTCGCTCCTTTTGCTGCATGGGAAGGGGTGGACATTAAGGGTTTAAAACTGTTGATTAAAGCAAAAGGTAAATGTACCACCGATCATATCTCAATGGCTGGGCCCTGGTTAAAATTCCGTGGACACCTTGATAATATTTCCAATAACATGCTGATTGGTGCTATCAATTTTTTCAATGAAAAATCTGATTCGGTAAAGAGTGCATTAACAGGTGAATACGGCCCGGTACCTGCAACACAGCGTACGTATAAAGCCGCGGGAATTGGCTCAATAGTTATAGGAGATGAGAACTATGGTGAGGGAAGTTCACGTGAACATGCGGCTATGGAACCGCGCCACCTTGGTGTTCGCGCTATTCTGGTAAAATCATTTGCACGCATTCACGAAACAAATTTAAAAAAGCAGGGAATGCTTGCTCTAACATTTGACAATAAGGAAGATTATGACAAGGTGCAGGAAGATGACAATATTGATATTGTAGGACTAACTGATTTTGCTCCTGGAAAATCTTTAATGGTAGTGCTTAATCATAAGGATGGCAGTGCTGATTCTATCATTGTAAACCATACTTATAATGAACCGCAGATAGAATGGTTTAAGGCGGGTGGTGCACTAAATATCATCAGGAAAAATTTTGTAGCATAATAAAGTTTTCATGAATTTTATAAAGGCGGCAAATATTTGCCGCCTTTATTATTACGGCTGTTTATCAGTTCATACCTATTCTACTGTACAAGAGTGCGACGCAAGGAACGATGCCATAAATTAACAATGCTGGGTTCAAAAGCCCTCACATATTTTTCAATAGTAAGCCAGTTGGTTTTTACGCATAATAAGCTGTTTCTTTGCAACCATTTTAAAAACACTTTAAAGCATGTGGCATCGTCTTGCTCAATTTATTCTTAAGTATAGGCTGATATTGCTGATCATCCTGTTAAGCAGCACTATATGGATGGCATTTGTTGCATCTCATGTACAGATGAGTTACGATTTTGGAAAAGCAATACCCGCCGATAATGCCAAATACCAGGAGTATCTTTCCTTTAAGGAAAAATTTGGAGATGACGGTAATACTTTAGTACTTGGATTAAATACTGACAGTCTTTACACAATCAATGTTTTCAATGCGATGGCCAATTTGCAGCAACAGCTAAAACAGGTGCCGGGCGTTGAGAGTATTTTGAGTATCCCCGATGCTGCCACCCTAATAAAAGAGGATTCAGCTGAGCAATTGGCACCGCAAAAAATATTTAATTATCCATATAGTTCGCAGTCTTTACTGGACAGTGATAAACACATTTTTGAAAACCTTCCCTTTTATAACGGCAATATTTACAATGCAGATTCAAATGCTTATTTAATGGCCGTACGTGTGAATAAGGATACGGCCAACAGCAAGTCGCGTACCCGCTTAATGAACGATATAGTAAGCAAAGTTACTGCCTTTGAAACCGCCACCGCAAGTACGGTTCACATCAGCGGCCTGCCCTATATACGCACCAATATAGCCAACAGAATACAAAAGGAAATGTATTGGTTTCTTATTGGGTCGCTGCTGCTTTCGGCCATAACGCTGTTGTTGTTTTTCCGTTCGTTCAGCGCCATGGTAATGAGTTTGATGGTTGTAGTAATTGGCGTTATCTGGAGCCTTGGCACCATGGTTCTGTTCGAATATAAGATTACTTTATTAACGGCCCTTATTCCACCGCTGATCGTTGTAATCGGCATACCCAACTGTATTTATTTTCTCAATAAATACCACATGAGTTTTCGGGATACGCCCGATAAAAATAAAGCCCTTGAAATAATGGTTGGGCGAATGGGTGTAGTAACCCTGTTCTGTAACATTGCAGCAGCAATCGGTTTTGCGGTTTTTTCTTTTACTGATAGTGCGCTGCTAAAAGAGTTTGGGGTAGTATCGGGCATTAATATTATGCTGCTGTTTGTTATTTCACTTGTATTTATTCCATCGGTGCTTAGTTACCTGCCCACACCAAAAGCAAAGCATGTTCGTTATCTTGATAATAAATTTCTTGAAAAAATATTACTGCGCATAGAACACTGGACCATGCACCACAGTAAATGGATTTACACCGTTACCGTAGTGGCACTGATAGCTGCAGTGGCGGGAATTATGCAGCTGAAAAGCGAAGGTTTTATTGTGGATGATCTGCCAAAAAATGATAAAATATATACCGACCTGAAATGGTTTGAACAAAATTTTGGAGGTATTATGCCGCTTGAAATTCTGATTGATGCAAAGAAGAAAAATGGCCTGTTTAAAACCCTTGGCCCCATTGAAAAAATAGATGAGTTCTCTAAATATATTGCCAGCAGGCCAGAGACCGCGAAGCCATTATCTTTTGTGGAAGGATTAAAATTTGCCAAGCAGGCCTACTACGACGGAGACAGCGTAAACTACACCACGCCGACAGAATTTGATATGCCGCTGCTGGGTAAATACCTTAAGTCGGATAAAAATGATACCGCACAAAAAACGGGTATCAGTAAAATGCTCACAAGCTTTATTGACAGCACCAAACAGTATGCACGCATTAGCGTAAACATGAAAGATATTGGTAGTTTAAAATTGCCTTTACTCATCAATAATTTTGATTCTGTTGCCCGCACCACTTTCGATACGGCAAATTATAAAGTAACTTTTACAGGAAGCAGTATCACCTTTTTAGAAGGCACCAGCTTTATAATCAATGGCCTTAAAGAAAGCATTATGTGGGCTTTTCTGCTTATTGCTTTATGTATGCTTTACCTGTTCCGTTCAGCAAGAATTTTACTTTGCTCTTTAATACCCAACCTCGTGCCATTGATAATTACCGCGGGTGTTATGGGCTGGAGTGGTATTGCGCTAAAACCCTCTACCGTACTCATTTTCAGCGTGGCGCTTGGTATTGTTATAGATGTAACCATCCGCTTTCTGGTTAATTATAAACAGGAACTTCCCAGCAACGATTATAACGTAGAAGCTACCTTAATTCAAACAATAAAACACACCGGTATCAGCATTATTTACACTTCTCTTGTTTTAACTGCCGGCTTTATAATTTTCTGCTTCAGCGAGTTTGGTGGCACCAAAGCACTGGGCTGGTTAACCTCGCTTACACTGGTTACGGGAACGCTCACCAATCTTATTTTGTTGCCGGTATTAATCAATGCACTTGCAAAGAAAAAGAAGTAAATTTTTTGGGCCGGGCATCGGGTTTTCAATGATGCTTTAGTTGCGTCGCACACTTGTACGTCTGGTATATTATTCAGCTTTAATACAGTTAACCCTGACAATCGCGGGTAAAATTATAAAATAGTTTCACCCTTCTTATACACTCCAAAAATGCGTAGCTCGCAGGTAACTTCTTTTATGGCAGCTATCGCATTTTCAAAGTCATGTAGCGATTCAAATTCCATGTCGGCATGAAAACGGTACTGCCATTCTTCTGTAGCAATAGGCATACTTTGCAGTTTGGAAAGATTGATATTCGCCTCAGCAATTTTAACAAGCACTTTTACCAGCGCACCTTTTGAATGATCTGTTTGAAAACTGATAGAAGCTTTGTTGGCGCCGGTTACCGTGCCAACCATTTCCTGCCGCTGAAGAAATAAAAACCTTGTATAATTATTTTTATTCGTCTGTATTTTGGCAGCAATTATTTTTAGCCCGAAAAGTTCCGCAGCTAATTTGCCAGCTATGGCCGCAGCATGTTTATGTTTATGCTGGTGAATATATTTGGCACTCAAAGCAGTGTCTTCTGTTTCAACCGGCTTCCAGTGCGGGTGTTTCTCCAGGTAATCTATGCATTGCAGCAATGCCATCGGGTGCGAATGAACTTCTCGTATGTCTTCCAGTGTTACACCCGGGTTTACCATCAGGTTTTGATTGATCTGCAGGTAAATTTCTCCGGCTATTGTTAAATTGCTCTTGTGCAATAATGCATAGTTTGGCAATATGCTGCCTGCAATAGTATTTTCAATGGCCATAAAACCGCCATCACTTTTTTTAGCATTACCCGCAATTTTAATTACCTCGCCAAAAGTGGCACAGGGTATTACTTCCACATCTTTTCCTAAATAATTAACTGCGGCAATCTGGTGAAAACTGCCTTCGTAACCTTGTATAGATACTCTTTGCATTTATTGAAATTATTACCTTGAAATTTATGGGCGGCAAGATATATAAAGGTGCAGTTCTATTTTGGTTTATTTATTACCGATTTCTCTTTAAACATAATTAAGAGATCAACACATCTTTGCTGAATGTGAGTCGCTGGAAAATGTAAGTCATAAGCTACACCTTCTCCTGATTCGCCAAGCCATTCAAAATAAACTTTTGAAGTATCGAATTTTGCATGGGCATACAAATATTTATAGACCTGATATGCTCTTTTTTTGAAAGACTATCATTAAAGTTAGCTTAACCCGTTGTATCGGTATATGCATATATTTTCAGCAACCTAAATGTGTCTGAAGCGCATTTTGCAGCTATTTTCTTCAGTGTATGTTGATCTTTTTTCTCAATTGTAAAGCTGTTTGTTTTAAAATAAATTGTTTCAATAAAACCGCTCTGTGCAGCTAGATGTTGAAAGCCTGATAATAATATAAAAATAAGTGTCGTGATAATATTTTGGAAGACTTTGCCATTAAAGTGTATTTGTATTTCTGTTCCAATATATTCAAAATGTACAAGAGTGCGACGCAAGGAACGACCAGCAGGGTTACTAAAGCCGGGCCCAAAAAAATAAATTTTGTATTGAATGAAAATTACAATTTTAATTCAATTTTTTTATCGGTTTTACAAGCCAGGTAAATTGCGTCGATGATCTTTAAATCTTTCAGTGCTTCTTCACCATCTATAGGAATGCTTGGATGATTGCCCTGTAAAATAATACCCGCCATTTCGTCCATCTGTACGGTTTGATGGGTTACGTGTGGATAATTCAATTCGCCTTTATTTGTTCTGCCTTCAATGGGGCCATAACCGGTGGCCGGTTGCAATTCGGCGAATCCATTTTCAGCATTTATAAAAAAACGGTCGAGGTTATTCATGCTGTAAGTGGAAAGGCAGGAAGCAAGTGCGCCGCCGGGAAACCCGAGTTGAAACTGGATGGTTTCGTCTATGCCTTCTTTAAACTTTTCAAAGTTGTTTTTGGTTTCCTGTGCAGTTACCCAAAATGGATCTTCGCCAATCATGTAGCGCGAACCATTGATGGAATAGATGCCTATGTCCATCATAGACCCGCCGCCAGAAAGCTGGTAATTTAAACGCCATTGTTTTGGATCGCCAATAACAAAGCCACTCAGCCCCTGAAAAAATAATACTTTACCCAGTTCACCTTCTTTGCGCATACGGATGATCTCTAAAGTTTTTGGTTCGAAGTGCATCCTGTACCCTACCAATAATTTTACATGGGCAGCTTGGCAGGCGTCAATCATTTCCTGGCCTTCCCGGGCATTAACCGCCATCGGCTTTTCACAGATGGCATGTTTGCCTGCTTTGGCCACCCGTATTACATGCTCTTTATGCAGGCCGTTGGGCGTAATTACGTAGACTGCATCTATATCGGGATTGTTTTTAATGCTATCGAAATTGCCGTAGTTATAACAGTTGGCTTCAGGGATATTATACCGGCTCTGCCATGCTTTTATTTTAGCAGGAGTGCCACTGATTACGCCAACCAGTTTTGCTTTTTTGCAGGATTGCATGGCATCTGCTACGCGGGTACCATAACTGCCCAAACCCATGATGGCAACACGAAGAACGGGGCCATTGTAAACGTTGGCTTCAATTTGGGCGGCGGCAGTGTTGCGCACCAGGTTTAGCGCAATAACGGAACCTGTAATTTTTTGTAAAAAGTGGCGACGGGAGTTCATGGCTTTGGTTTATTAACTGCAATAATAAATATGGTAAAGTACCATGCAATTTACTAAAGAAGAATTGAATGTTGCGAGCTATTACAGCCTGAAGCCAGTATTGATGATTATAGAAAAGAGCGCTTTAAAAAATGAGTGTGTTGTGATTATACCGTCATAGAAAATAAAGATGTTTGCGGGATATTTCTTTTGAGGCGTAAATCAAAAGCCATGCAGATATTGCGCACAAATGCTCTTCCCTTTTCAGTTACCTGAAGGCTTTTTTTGTGCAGCCTAACAAGGCCATCATTTTCCATTTCTTCCAGTTGTTCCAGCACTTCCGGTAACTCAGGAAAATATAAATTTTCATCGTTCCAGCTTGTTTTAAACCGACACATGATATTTAAAATATGGCGACGGATAATTAAATCTTCTGTGCCAAGTGTGTGCCCTTTAACAACCGGTATTTCGTTTTGCTCCAGCTTTGCAAAATATTCCTCAACCGACTTTTCATTTTGTGCAAAGCCATACCAGCTATCGCTTATAGAAGAAACACCCAATCCAATAAGCAACTGGGTTTTAGACGATGTATAACCCATAAAATTGCGGTGAAGTTTACCTTCCTTAGATGCACGAAACATTGGGTCTTCTTTTAACGCAAAATGATCCATGCCTATTTCGTGATAGCCATTTTTAGATAGTAAATATTTGCCCATTTCGTAAAGAATGCGTTTTTCATTGTCGCGGGGAACATCTTCATCACGAAAGCCTCGCTGGCCATTGCCTTTAAGCCAGGGCACATGTGCGTAACTGTAAAATGCAAGCCTGTCTGGTTTAAGCATACAGGTTTTAATGATTGTTTCCTGAACATCGGTTAAGTTTTGAAATGGCAAACCAAATACCAAATCATGCGACACCGATTTATAACCTATTGCACGTGCCCATTCAGTAACGTTTTGTACATTTTCGAATGGCTGAAAACGGTGAATGGCTTTTTGTACTTTATCGCTATAATCCTGCACGCCAAAACTTACTCTCCTGAAACCTAAATCGTATAATGTTTGCAAATGTTCTTTCGTTGTGTTATTTGGATGGCCTTCGAAACTGAACTCATGCTCAGGTGATTTTTCTGCCCGTTTGAATATTCCATTGATTAGTGTTTCCAGATTTTTTGGCGTAAAAAATGTTGGTGTACCCCCACCCAGATGAATCTCTTTAATGACAGGCTTTTCGGAAAAAATTCTACAATAAAGATCCCACTCTTTTAATACTGCTTTTATGTAAGGATCCTCCCCATCGTGGTTCTTTGTTATGCGTTTATGGCAGCCGCAAAAAGTACAAAGGCTTTCGCAGAAAGGAAGATGAATATAAAGGCTTATGCCTTCTGAGGTATTGCTTTCTTTGAAAGAATGCAACATACTGTCCTGCCAGTTTTCAGGAGTAAAATTTAATTGATCCCAATAAGGAACGGTAGGATAACTGGTATATCGCGGGCCAGGAACATTATACTTTTGAACGAGCGAAAACGACATAGATATAAATTATTTCCGCGAAAATATTATTAACCGCAGGCGGATTACATGATAAAAATCATGTTGCCTGCTGATATTAATTTATGATCATATTTATAGATATGCGGCTTTGTGGAATAATATAGCTGAAATGAGTGTTGGAGGTTATCAGTATGTGCGCAGGCGCAGGAGAAGCATACTGCGCCTGCGAAAACCCGGGGTTCAAAAAAATAATGCGATTATTGGTAAGTAAAAGCAAGCAATACCTGCCATGCTTCATTTACTTTACCTGTATCTAATAATTCTTTCGCATACAAATGAATTTCCTTCTCCATATCATCCGGATTAAGGGAATAGTATATTACAATATTTCGCAGCTTGTCATCTTCAAAAGTGGGATCTATTTCGGGTAATTCCTGGGTATTGGCAAGCATACCAAGATTATTGCCGGTAAGAACATTACTCTTTCGGATGCTGGTTGGCAAGGCGTCTACACCTATGCCCAGTTTTAAATTTGGTTTTGGAACGCTGAATAAACTGTTCTCATTTACAACGCAATACCAGTCGCCACCCATCCTGGCTACATGGTGTATTTTGGGCTGGTCGATCATGGTTCCATCTTCTGTAAGTATGCTTTCGTCAACATGCATGCAGATGACTTCTGCAATTATCAGCTGGCCTGCACCCCCGGTTTCACCAAGGCTTTTTACTTCCATTATCTTACATTCGAGTTTTACTTTGGCTTCTTTAACCATAGGTGGTTTTACCTGCGTTGCGGCCTGTTTTGTAAAACCAGATTTAATAAACTCATCTACGCCTTTTGGAAATTCGCAACTCGATAAACTAAGCTGTTGTACCATATCGTAATCGCAGATATTGATTATCACTTCCGGCACTTCGAGTATATTTTGCAAAGTATGTTTGGTAGTGTTATCGCGCACCCTTCTTGCCGGTGAAAAAATAACAATCGGTGGATTGGCAGAAAACAAATTGAAAAAACTAAACGGGCTAAGGTTTACATTGCCTGCCGCATCAACGGTACTCGCAAATGCGATAGGCCTCGGCGCAATGGCATGCTGCAGCCAGTTTTGCCTTTCGCCGGGCTTTAAATCTTTTAGTTGTAATGTTCGCATAATTGAATACAATTTTTAACCGCAAAGGCGGGGAGGCGCAGAGGTTTTGAAATAAGGTTTTAAATGCACATAGTTAAATTCAATTTAAACCACTGAGAAAGGGTCGGAGAGGCTTAGAAATTATTGACATAACGTTTAAAACCATTTTTCAATAGTGTGACATTAAAATTTACAAGCACTCCTAAACGCTTATCCGTTAACTTAAGATAGCTTATTATCTGAGCTTCATGTAAAGGTATTATTGCTTCAACAGTTTTAAGCTCAACAATAATTTCACTTTCAACTAAAATGTCTATTTCATAATATTTCCCCGTGTCATTACCCTTGTAAAAAAGCGGAACAGCTACTTTTTGTTATGCGTTAATATCTCTTAAACTTAACTCAACCGTTAAAGCATTTTGATATACTGATTCTAACAACCCTGGCCTAAACGCTTTATGCACTTCGATGCATGCATCAAGTATTTGTGCTGATAAATAATTAAAGCCCCCCTATCCATGGTACTATAATTTACAAATTTTCTCAGTGTCTCCCCGCCTCTGCAGTTAAACTTTCTTCAACGCCAGTATAGAAAAATCGCTGTCCTCTTTTACAATAGTATTATTCAACTTACCCAATCCATCAATTTCCATTTCAATAACATCACCTTCTTTTAACCATTGCACTTGATAATCGGGATTGTTAAGTTTGCCTGTGCCATTCAATTCGAGAAAGCAACCACTGCCAACAGTGCCGCTACCAATAACATCGCCTGGTTGCAAGTTAACACCGTAAGAACATCGTTCAATGATCTCAGCAAAAGTCCAATCCATTTCGGCAACATTTCCTTCGCTTATCTGCACGCCGTTTACAAAACATTTCATGTTAAGGTTCCAGCTTTTACCGGTATGGTTTTCCTTTGCAGGTATTTCGAACTGCACCAGTTCATCGAGTGTAACAAGGCTTGGCCCCAGCACAGTAGCAAAATCTTTTCCTTTGGCCGGCCCCAGGTTCAGTAACATTTCTTCTGCCTGCAATGTTCTGGCACTCATATCGTTCATTATCATCAGTCCGCCTATATATTCGTCGGCTTCTGAGGCAGTAATATTCCTTCCCTGTTTACTAATTACAATGGCCACTTCCAGCTCAAAATCAAGCTTCTCAAAATGGTCGGGCATACAGGCAATTTCGCCCGGCCCCTGCACGCTGTGGTGATTGGTAAAATAGAAGATGGGATATTGATCAAACTCAGGAATCATGGGCACTTTACGGTTGCGCCTTGCCGCTGCCACATGCTGGCGAAACGCATAGCCATCTCTGCAGCTCGAAGGGAAAGGAATGGGAGAAAGCAATTGAACTTCTTCCACCGAAATGCCTTTATCTTTTGCAATACGGCCGTCAAGAATAGCTTTGTTTACAGCAGCTGCAATTGCATAATTTTCTTCCCAGTAAGTAAGGAACATGTTCATAGACGAAGGCAGTTCGGGGTGCAGCAGGTCGCAATCGAATAAAAGATCATCAACAAGAAAAGCAAGCTGATCGTGTCCATCTTTCAGGTAAGAAACTAATCTCATATTATTTGTTTATTGATTTTTTTAAGCGCATAAAAGTAGGGTGAAATTTTTATGTTCCCAGCTTTCAGTTATCATGGCATCTTTTGTTGCAGCTTGCCCCGCCCGAGGTGGTGGTTGCACCCTTGCAGTACAGGCAATGAGGCAACCAGGTAAAAAGGCAACGAGTGAATGAGCTAAGGCCAGGGGTTAGCTAATGTTTATTAATAAGTAATGGATATAATAGAGCTAGATTAATTTAAAAAACCATTATGTTTTCAATTGTTGCGTTGATGCGTTTATGCCTTGTTGCCTTTCTTCCGGCTGTACAAGAGTGCGACGCAAGTAAAGCTTAATTAATATACTTCAGCCTGGGTCAAAAAATGTATTAAAGAATTTTATAGATTTAGGATTGCTTGTAATATATTGTACCTTCTATCAAAAATCTATTCTAAAAAATAAAAAGTTGCCATGAGAAAAATTTCATTTCGGTATTTTTTTGCACAGGTTACCTTCCTGATTCTTGTTCCTGTTTTACTTGATGCGCAGGTAATAGAAACTGCTGCTAAAAATAGGAATATTAATTACGATAGGCTTGCCAAAATTGATGGGATGATCAATGATTATGTAAACAAACATTACATTAACGGTGCTGTAACCCTAGTGGTGAAAGATAACCAGCTGGTACAGTACAAAGGGTACGGCTATGCGGATATTGACGCGAAAACACCGATGCAGAAAGATGAGATATTCCGCATTGCATCGCAAACAAAAGCAGTTACGGCAGTGGGCATTATGATATTATACGAACAGGGAAAGCTGCTGCTTGATGAACCTGTTGCAGATTTTATTCCTGAATTTAAAAACCAGGTGGTGCTGGATAAATTTAATGCAACCGACACAAGCTTTACCACAGTGCCTGCCAAAAGAGATATTACTTTCCGTGATTTGCTTACCCATACTTCGGGGCTTGATTACCCGGGCATTGGCAGCGAGAGTATGAAAGCCATCTATACCAAAGCTGCTATGTCGCCGGGCTTTGGAATCACAAAAGACGAAACTTTGCTATACAAAATGAAACAGCTTGGCAAACTACCGTTGGTACACCAGCCGGGAGATGCATGGACTTACGGTTTAAATTTTGATCTGCTGGGTTGTTTAATTGAAGTAATAAGTGGAACAAGGCTGGACGAGTTTTTAACCAAAAATATCTTTGAACCGCTTGGTATGAAGGATACTTATTTTAACCTTCCGCAAGCTAAAGCAAACAGGTTGGCAACTGTTTATAGGGAAGATTCGTTGCAGCATGTAATAAAATGGGAAAACGGATATTTTGGCGCAGACCCTGCTTATCCGCTGGCCGATAAAAAATATCTTTCCGGTGGTGCCGATCTTTCTTCTACGGCGTTTGACTATGCCATTTTTTTACAGATGCTGTTGAATGGCGGCACTTACAATGGCCACCAGATATTATCGCCAAGAACAGTGCAGGCAATGACGACCAATCAGGTAAAACCAGGTTTGTTTGGTGACGATGATTTTGGTTTAAGCTTTGGAGTTACCAGTGAAAAGGCAGCTGGAAAGGGTACGAGAAATAAAGGCACATTTTCCTGGGGCGGTTTTTTTGGAACCACTTATTGGGCCGATCCCAAAGAACATCTTATTTGCCTGATCATGACACAACAAACACCCAACAGCCACTACCAGGTGATGGATAAATTTGAAACCATGGTTTACTCAAGTTTGAAATAGAAACTCAACGTAAAAAATATATTTAACCTGAAACAGCAATTTGAAAAAAGGCATTTATGTGCCAGTCTGAGTTGCGGCTATTTAGCTTTTCTTGCGTCGGACAATTGTACTGTAGAATACAATTCGGCAATGTGCAAAATTTTGCAGTATCATACAAGCTTGTAACAAGATAGCTTATAGTCATTATTATTTTTTATCTTAATAATTTAAAATATACCAGCATGATGAAGTTCCGTTTCGCCCCAATCGTTTTGTTGTTTATTGTAGCGTTTGCAGCCAATGCACAAACAATTCAAACCAATATAAAAAGCAGTGCTGTTAATTACGAAAAGCTGGCAAAGATCGATGGTTTGGTAAATGATTACATCAATAAAAACTGGTTAACCGGTGCAGTTTCCATTGTAATAAAAGACAACCAGGTTGTGCAGTACAAAGGTTATGGCGTTGCAGATATGGATACCAAAAAGCCCATGCAGAAAGACCAGATCTTCCGCATTATGTCGCAGACCAAAGCAATTACCAGTGTGGGTATTATGATCTTGTACGAGCAGGGAAAATTATTGCTTGATGAATCTATTGCTGATTTTATCCCTGAATTTAAACACCCTGTAGTGCTTGATAAATTCAACGATGCTGATACCACTTACACAACGGTCCCTGCCAATCGGGAAATTACTTTCCGCGATTTGCTTACCCATACCTCAGGCCTTGATTATACGGATATAGGCAGTTCAAAAGTGCAGGCCATTTATACTAAAAACCATATACCATCAGGCCTCGGTTATTTTGATGCAAGCCTGCTCGAAAGCATGAAAGCACTTGGCAAATTGCCATTAAGTTTTCAGCCTGGCGAAAAATGGCAGTATGGCTTAAACAGTGATTTGCTCGGTTGTTTAATTGAAGTAATCAGCGGTATGAATCTCGAAGTATTCTTAACTAAAAATATTTTTGAACCGCTTGGTATGAAAGATACTTATTTCAATGTGCCTGCATCAAAAGCAAGCCGTTTGGCAGGTGTTTTTACTGAAGATGAGCAGGGTAAAATAATTAAATGGAGCCATGAGTTTCGCCATATAGATCCCGACTACCCCACCATGAACAAGCATTATTTCTCCGGCGGCGCAGGACTCTCTTCCACTGCGTTTGATTATGCGGTTTTCATGCAGATGTTATTAAACGGCGGCACTTACAACGGGCATACAATTCTTGCAAAAAGAACGGTAGAAATGATGACCAGCAATCAAATAAAAGACGGTCTTTTTGGTGATGATTTTTTTGGATTAGGCTTTGGCATTACTTCTGCAAAGTCTGCCGCTAAAGGGCCGCGCAACGAAGGTTCCTTTTCATGGGGCGGTTATTACGGAACTACTTACTGGGCCGATCCCAAAGCGCATCTTGTGTGCCTTTTTATGACACAGCAAAGCCCCAACAGCCATGGCAATGTGGAATCAAAATTTGAATCCATTGTTTATTCGAGTCTCAAATAAATGCTATGGCTTTTTACTCCCTTACTTTCAGGAAAAGGCAGGAAAAATGCAGTAACGCGTTTTTTTATTAACTTCTATCTGCATTGCACAGATGGAAGCTTTACGTGCAGCTTGCCCCTGCCTGGGCGGTGGTCGCACCCTTGTAATGCATTATTTTTTTCAGCAATTTGCCAGTCTGAAAACAGCTGTCATAACTTGTTACTTCCTAACTTACACGAATGACAGGATTTATCATATTTATCATCTCAATGGGTGTAATTATTTGGTTCGTTCTTAAAAAGCCATCTTCAGTTACCATTAAAGCTGAACTTCCGGAAGATTACAAAGATTTGCTTTTAAAAAATGTAGCATTTTACCGGGCCTTAAACGAAGCCGGTAAAATACGTTTCGAAGAAAAGATAAACGATTTTCTTTCTTATGTAAATATTACCGGTGTAAATACTGAGGTTCTGGAACTGGATAAATTGCTGGTGGCAGCCAGCGCGGTAATTCCTGTTTTTGGTTTTGATAACTGGCATTATTACAACCTGCACACCGTACTACTGTATGCAGATTCTTTTAAGGCAGATAATTTTTCAACTGACGATAGGGAAAGAAACACACTTGGCATGGTAGGCACCGGCGCCATGCAGCAGATGATGATACTATCCAAACCGTCTTTGCACCAGGGATTTAAAAACGAAACCGATAAAAACAATACCGGTATTCACGAGTTTGTTCATTTGCTAGATAAGGCCGATGGAGAAACGGATGGAATTCCCGAACAACTGCTCAGCAGACAATACACAATTCCCTGGCTGAAACTAATAAAAGAAAAAATGGATGAAATAAGAAGCGGGAAAAGTGATATAAACCCTTACGGTTCCATAAGCAACACGGAGTTTTTTGCCGTTGCAGCAGAATATTTTTTTCAGCGGCCAGACCTGTTCAAAATAAATCATCCCCAATTATCGCAGTTGATGGAAAAAGCTTTTCAGCAAAATCTTGAAACAAAAAAATAGATCACTTTTGCAATCTGCTTTTTAACTGCGTAAAGTGCCGGAACGTACAAGCGTGCGACGCAACGAAAGCTCAATAATGTTATTTAGCCGGGCTCAAAAACAAGTTGGCTCACCATTCTACAAGTCCCTGTTTTACAGAATAATGTTTAATCTAATGACTTACAGATTGCTTATTTTTGGCTCATGGCTTCAAAGTTAAATGCTTCAAAATGGGTTAGCGATTACAGCGATCTGTTGTACCGTTTTGCAATTACCCGGGTAAATGATGCAGAAATAGCGAAGGATCTTGTTCAGGACACCTTTCTTGCAGCCTGGCGCAATTACGATAATTTTAAAGGCGCAATTTCGGAGAAAAACTGGCTGTACGCTATTCTTAAAAACAAGATCATTGATCATTACCGCAAGGCTTCTACCCGGTTAACAGACAGCCTGCCGGGTATGGCCGATGAAGAAGCTTATTTTGATGAAAACCAGCACTGGACTGCGTCTGCATCGCCCACAGAATGGGGTGCTGGCGAATCTAATATTGAGAAAAAAGAATTTTACGAAGTCTTGCGCAAATGTAAAAACAAACTGAAAGATATCCAGAATACCGTTTTTAGTTTAAAATACCTGGAGGGCATGGAGAGCGAAGAAATTTGTAAGGAACTTAACATTACAGCGTCCAACTATTGGGTTTTAATTCACAGGGCCAAGCTTCAGCTACGGGCATGCCTCGAAAAAAATTGGTTCGTAAATTAAGTGCACATGAAAGCGATGATTACCTGCCAGCAGGCAGTAAAATTTATTACAGAGAAAGAAGAGGATAAACTCTCTATAAAACAGCACCTGCAGTTGTGGCTGCACTTGAGTGTTTGTGCCATCTGCAGAATTTTTGAAAATCAGAACAAAGTCATTATCGGCAGCGCACCCCAACTTCATGAGCATATAGATGCATCGCTTTCCACGCATGAAAAAGCATCTATTGTTGCAGTGTTGGAGAAAGACAATTTATGATCCCGGCTTTTAGCTTACTATTAGGCTTTCGTTGCGTCGCACTCTTGTACAAGGGTAATGGTATTCACCAACTTGGTTCTATCAACTTCAGGTTATGCCTGCAAAAACTTTAGGAATAAAATTGAACTATTGGTTGTATTTGCCATTAAACAGAAAGTTTCCTTGACGCTATTTTACCAGCCTTTCCAAAACTTTCATAGCAGTATGCTTCTTCAAATAAATACAGGCCCGATGTTGGTAATTGCTTATTGAATAAAGCATCTGCTTTTTTTGTAAGCGTGGATAAATGAATATTTCCATACTGGCAAAAATTAGCAAGTATGGTTTGGTCTTCATTCATTAAATAGAAAATGGGCAATGCAGCATTACAGCGAACCAGCCAAAATAAGCGGGGTATAAAAACGGCCAAATCTTTCGTTTTTATTTGAAGGCCACCGTTAAATTTTCTCCCTACTTTTTCTGCCTCTAAAAACTGTAAAGATTCTTTTACCGGCGCATATTCATTTTCCTGCGAAAGCCAGGGGGCCGCCGTATCTCCAAGAAAAATAAGGGATGTTATGTTCATATTAACTGCTAATTGTTGAAGTGCAGCAGCAATATTTTTTGCATGTCCTTTTGCGGATTTTGATGGCACAGAAAGTATATAACTTTCATAAAGGTCCGGATAAGTAAACTGGTCGCTCACCGCAAATGTTGATGGAAACTTCGGATACAACCAATAGCATCTTTCCCTGTTTATTTTTTTAATCATTGCTTTATATTTTTTTGCCCCGCGGCGTTTTACTTTTCTGCTTTAAATGTTCCGCCGTCCACCTCTTTTATAAATTTTATGATGCCCGGATAAAAATGTTCCTGGTCATCCCACATAGCCAGGTGGCTACCATTTGGGCAGTACAAATAGTTTCCCTGCTTTACCTGGGTGCTCATCCATTTCATATATTCCGGATCCATTGTATCAAAATGAGCGCCTACGCTAAGGGTTGGTACGGTTATTTTGGGCAGGTCTGTGCTGCGGTCCCAGTTAATGAGGCGGCCCCCCGTTTTAAATTCACTCGGGCCCTGCATCATTACATAAATTTCATCGTTAACGTGTTTAAAAGTACGCATCAACGGCTCAGGCCAGTCGGGCAAACGGCAAAGGTGCTGTTTATAATATTCGCTGAAAACCAGTTGCTGGTAAGTGGTGTCTTTAAACATGCCTTTTGCTTCATAATTCTGCAGCGAATCAACAAGCGTTTTACGCATCTGCCCACGAAGAATCGCGTTGTACTTTTCATATGCAGGTATACTGGCCACCATATTACAAATGATTAAACCCTTTAAATTTTGCTGATATTTTAAAGCATATTCCATAGCCAGTAAACCACCCCAGGAATTACCGAGCAAATAAAAATTATCGCTGTTTAAACCCAGTGCAATACGTACCTGCTCTACTTCTTCTACAAACCGTTCTGTGGTCCAGAGGCTGCTGTCTTTAGGCTGGTCGCTGTAATAAGAACCAAGCTGGTCGTACTCGATCATTTCAAAACCCTGCTTAGGGAAAAAGCTTTCAAAACATTCCATGTATTCATGCGTAAAAGCTGGGCCGCCATGTAACAGCAATACTTTTATGCGTGGGTTATTGCCGATGTCTTTGGTCCATACATTAAAAGTACCCACAGAAGTTTTTATAGGAATCATTTTTACACCGCCGGTTTGCACACCAGAATCTTTGGTTGCAAAATAATTTTGTGCTGTTATTGTGTTTTCCTTAGGCTGCTTGGGGTTGCAGGCCACGGCAATTAAAAAAAGCAAAAGTAATTTTTTCATAAAGCGTTTATTGGTATTGTAAAAGTTATTTTTAAAACACAAGGTTAGCTAATTTTTTCTACCCATCTTTTGAGTGCGGCATAAGGCAGGATTGCGTTGCATGCTGAACGTTACAGAGGTTCACACGCTCCCACGTTCCAATAGTTCACACGTTCTTTTACTGTTTTAACTTTTGGAACCCATGAACTCGTGAACCTTGTGAACCTCGTGAACCTTGTGAACTTGTAAACGCATGAACTTGCAAACTCGTCAACTTGCTCATAGCTATTCTTCAGTACAAGAGTGCGACGCAACAGGCGATGCTATGAAATACAAATGCCGGGCTCAAAAAATAATTCACTTTCAATTTTCAACTCATTACTTGCTTACCCCGCCCAACCTTCCCTATCGAGGCTTCGGTATTGAATGGCTTCGGCAAGATGCTCGGCTTTTATATCGGCACTGGCGGCAAGATCGGCAATGGTACGGCTCACTTTTAAAATACGGTCGTAGGCACGGGCACTAAGATTTAAACGTTCCATGGCTCTCTTTAACAGCGCTTCGCCGGCCTGGTTTATTACACAAATTTCACGCAGCTGTTTACTGCTCATTTGCGCATTGGCATACATACCAGGGTTGTTTTTATAACGCTCTGTTTGTATGTCTCTTGCTTTAATAACCCGTTCGCGGATAACCGCAGAATCTTCGCCTTTGGAGTTGGTATTGCTTAATTCACTGAAAGGCACCGGCGTAACCTCTACATGAAGGTCAATCCTGTCGAGCAGGGGCCCCGAAATTTTATTTAAGTATTTTTGAACAGCGCCGGGCGGGCAGGTGCATTCCTTCTCGGGGTGATTATAATAGCCGCAGGGGCAGGGGTTCATAGAAGCAATCAACATAAAGTTGGCGGGAAAATCGAGTGCCACTTTTGCACGTGAAATAGTAACCCGCCGTTCTTCCATTGGCTGGCGCATAACTTCCAGTACTGTTCTTTTAAATTCAGGCAATTCATCCAAAAATAAAACGCCATTGTGTGCAAGCGAAATTTCTCCAGGCTGCGGTATGCCACCGCCACCTACTAGTGCCACATCGCTGATGGTATGGTGCGGCGAACGGAACGGACGTTTACTTACCAGCGAAGTATTCTCCGGCAATTTACCGGCTACGCTGTGGATCTTTGTTGTTTCCAGCGCCTCCAGTAAACTAAGGGGCGGCAGGATGGTTGGCAAACGTTTTGCCAGCATGGTTTTACCCGCACCAGGCGGGCCAATCAATATGGCATTATGCCCCCCTGCAGCCGCAATTTCCATGGCCCGCTTTATATTTTCCTGGCCTTTAACATCGTTAAAATCAACTTCAAATTCGTATTGGTTGTTAAAAAATTCTTCCCTCGTATTTACCACGACAGGCTGCAGAGAATTTTCGTTTTTAAAGAACTCAATTACCTCGTTGACATGGGTTACGCCATAGACCAGTAAGTTATTTACCATGCCCGCTTCCCGCTCATTTTGCTTTGGAACAATTAACCCTTTAAACCCTTCTTTGCGGGCCTGAATAGCAATGGGCAGCGCACCTTTTATTGGTTGAATACTGCCATCAAGGCTAAGCTCGCCCATAATTACATAATCGCTCAGGCGTTCTGGCGATTCAATTTGTTCGCTTGCACCAAGAACGCCAATGGCAATGGGAAGATCGAATGCAGAACCGCTTTTTTTAATATCTGCCGGTGCAAGATTGATGACCAGTTTGGTGCGTGGCATGTAATGACCGTTTGTTTTAATAGCGCTTTCAACACGCTGCAGGCTTTCTTTTACGGCGCTGTCGGGCAGGCCTACAATAAAATAATTTTGCCCGTTGCTTACGTTCACTTCAATTGTAATGGAAATGGCTTCTACACCATACACCGCACTGCCAAAAGTTTTTACAAGCATAGTAGTTTTTTTATTTTATGGGTCGGGCATTTTTCATTGGTAGAACTGAAGAATATTTTATTAAACAGGTAATACCAGCTAATCTTTTTATGGCATCTTCGTTGCGTCGCAATCCGTTCATCTTTTGAATATTTATTGGGCTTCAGCTTTTGCAGGCTATAAGGCCGATTATTGCTACAGCGCACTTTTGTGCGAAAGCTAAAAAAAACCTGCCTTACGAATATAAGAAAACCCTGTAAGCAAACCCATCAAATGTTCTTTGCAGTAATGCTGCCGGTAAAATGTGAACCCAAAGCTGCCAACTTTACAACCGATGAAGTGATTGCGACGCAACGAAGAAGCTATAGCAAACAAATGCCGGTATCAAAAAAAATGAACATAATAATTCTATAAATATTTGGTGATAAAATCGTCAAGCACTGTTTTAAAAACAGGCTTTGAAAATGCCGGTAAATTAAAGGTGAAATCCTTTGCTTTGTTAATGTGAAACAAAAGATCATCGTTCTGGTTGCAGGTATAACACCAGCTTTGCTGCATAAGGTGTGGCGCCAGGTATTCCTGCTCGGTTTGCCCCGGGGTTGGTATTAGTATGGCTTTTTTCTGTAGTGAAAGTACCTCCATAATAGTTGTGTAACCACAACGGCTGATAATGTACTCACTTTCTGCAAAGGCCTGCTGCAACTGCGTTGTATTCAAATGGTTTACCACTGTACAATTGGGTGTAAGGTTAATTTTTTCTTCGCTGCCAGGCTTGCCACGCAGGATAAGTATTTTACCAATAAGCTTGGGTACCAGCGAAAATATTTTATTTTCCAACAAAGTTCTTTGCGGCTCGGGGCCGGAAAGCAGGATTAGAAAACTGTATTTCTTTTCAGCGGTAATATTTTTTTCAAACCGGCATAAAGGACCAATGTAGTTTACGGGAATAACGGGCATATTTAATGGGTGAGAAAGTATGCCGGCAATGTTGAAACTTTCTTTAAAATCCGGCACCCAACATGCAGAATAATGATTGATGTAGTTGTAATTTATCTTTTGTATTAGTTTTTCAAGCCAGGCAAAGGGAGCTTGTATATTTAACTGGTGCGTGATAAAAACGCAGGCAGTTTGTTTGCTCCAGAGGCCAAAACGATTATCGGAAATTACCAGGTCTATTTTAAAATCTTTGATTGTATGCTGCAGCCATCGGTTTTCCCTGCGAATGCTTAACATGATTTTTGGGCTTTGCCACAAAATTTTAAGTGGTAACCAGCGTTTAGAACCTGTGTATTGAATATTATATCCTTTAAGGCCAATGGTTTGAAGCCCGGGAAATTCATTTTGCAATAAAGCAAGCTGACCGCCAGAGGAAGCTATGATTACCTGGTGACCAGACGCAGTTAAAAATTTTATCAATGGTATACAACGGGTTGCGTGGCCAAGACCCCAGTCTAAGGGAGCAACAAGTATATTTTTTGGGGATGTCAATTTTTTGAAAATAAAATGAAAGTTGCCAAAGTGTAAAAAATAACTAATTTTAAATTTACTTTTATGAAGCGTAATATAAACCAAACGATCATTTTTTTGTTATTATGTACGATGGTATTTGCATCCTGCGGCGTAAGCAGGCATAGTAGTGACGTTAATGTAGGAAAATGCAAATGTCCGAAACTTTGAAAAAAGGCATAATTCTTTAATTAAACAAATTGTAAATAAGACTTTGTTATGGGCCCGCAAAACCGAGACCTGTTGGTACTTACGAAAAAAAATACGATGAACCCAATTGAGCTGGAGCATGAAGTGGAGCTCATTGTAGAATTACTTTATCATGTTGAAAATGCTCAGGCATTCTGCATTGCCAATGAAATAGTGGATTTAAACAGATATAAAATTATCACCAAAGCACACCTTATTCAAAAAATGATAAGGGAAAAGGAAATGAAGCCTTTTGTGTTTATTTGTAATAAAAATTAAGCTTATCTGAATAGGTTGATGTTAAAAGCTCCCTCATTTTAATGAGGGAGCTTTTTTATAGCAACAATTCTAAGTTATTGGAATATGCCGTGCGTAATGGAGATGCCTATTGCCGCACAATGAACTTAACCTGCAAACCTGCGATCTCCGCCTGGCGGGACAAACTACAGGTAAAATTGAATTGCAATGTTGCAGCCTCGCTCACAAAAATTGAGCAATCTGTTATTTGATATTGTTGAGATAATTTGATAACGCATTTATTACACCCGCCATTAAACCAATTTGCTCTTTAGCCTCTTTCCAGCTGCGCTGTTCTATGGCTTCGCGTATGCCGGGCATTGTTTTTACACCGTATCCAGTGTAAAAGCCGGGTGCATAAATGGCGTGTTTATACCATGCCCTGCGCGGCAATCCATCCGGAAGCAACAATTGTTGTTCGGCTTTATAAAATGCTTCGTTGTAGGTATTCATGTCGCCGTGTGCTGCCCAGGATTTACTCCATTTTTCAGCTATGGCGTCTGTAGCATTTTGCAAATTGTGTAAAGCATTTTGAAGAGGGGAGAAGTCAATATAGGGCACTTCTTCTTTGGCAACGGGAGCAAGTAAATGCAATGCAGTATCGGTGGCAAGTGCGTAATTATTGGCTTTTATTATTTCATTTTCCGTTTGCGTGTTTTCGCGCATATCGTCTGTCGCTTTTATCAATTCGGTTGCATAACCATTTATGGTTTTGTACAGACTGCGAAAGTCGAAAGGCAAAGCATCAGCATCCGCCATCCGCAGTGCTGCATGGCCCGCAGTTTTTGAAAGTGCCACGCCATACTCAAAAGAAGGATCTTTAAAGCGGCGGTAATCGTCGTAAGAGTCGTAAATAGAATGATATTCGCCGCCACCATCCTCACCGCCAAAGCCAAGATTTAAGGCTGGAACGCCAAGGTGTTGAAGAAAAGAGGAAAAGTCTGAACCCGAGCCCAGTGCTTCAAGGTTCATATCATTTTTTGCCATGGCTGTTTTCTTGGCACTTACCGAAGATGCATTGATGATTTCATTTGCTTTTAACCGCTGAAGCACACTCACATTTGTTTGAGGGTCGTTTACATCTCTGGCAACTTCGGTCATAAATGTTTCCAGTGCATGGGAGCCGCCTGCACCCAAAAAGCCCCTTCCATTTCCATCGCTGTTTATATAGAGAACAGCTTTCTTCTGCAGTTCTTTTGCGTTATCCTCTGCCCATTCTGTAGAACCTATTAACCCAGGTTCTTCTCCATCCCATGCGCAGTAAACCATTGTTCGCTTGGGTTTCCAGCCGTTCCTCACCAACTCTCCAATGGATTTTGCTTCTTCAAGCAAGGCGGCCTGTCCGCTGATTGGATCGTTGGCGCCATTTACCCATGCATCGTGATGGTTACCGCGAATCACCCACTCGTCGGGGTATTGTGCGCCTTTAATCATTGCAATTACATCGTAACAGGAAACCATTTTCCAGTCAAATTTCATTTTTAAGTGAACAGTGGATTTACCTGGTCCTATATGGTAAGTAAAAGGCAAAGCCCCAGGCCATCCATCGGGTGCGACGGGCCCCTCAAGCATTGCCAGTAATGGCTGGGCATCATGATAACTTATGGGCAGTACAGGTATTTTTAAAAGGTTGGTGGCATCGTTATGGCTGGCAATGCGTTCTGCATTTTCTGTAGCACCTACGCCCGGTGTTAATGGATCGCCGGGGTAAATAACCATATCCATAATAGACCCACGCTGCACACCATATTCATTTTTGTAGGCGCCTTTTGGATAAACATCGCCCTGGTAATAACCGTCATCTTTAGGATCTGAGTAAATAATACATCCAATAGCGCCATGCTCCTGCGCAACTTTTGGTTTAATACCGCGCCAGCTTCTCCCATATTTTGCTATTACAATCTTGCCTTTTACGTCAACGCCCATTCTGTCGAGTACTTCGTAATCTGATGGCAGGCCATAATTTACAAATATCAGTTGCCCGGTTGCGTCGCCATCGGCGCTCCATGCATTATAGGTGGGCAACTGATCTGCCTGGCCTGATGTGGCGTCTTCCTTTAATGCCGGCTCTTTCAGCAAAGCCTTATAAGTTGTGGAGCCTGTTATTTCTAATACCCTTATTTCAGGTGTTGGAAAAAGCACTTTATATTCCTGAATTTTAGCATCAAAGCCATAACTTTTAAACCGGTTTAAAATATTTTCGGCCACGGCCTTACTGCCAGCAGATCCCAATGCATGGGGCTTTGAGGACAGGTCTTTAATGGTGCTGCCAATATTGGCAGCGTTAAGGTTTGCGTCAAACTTTTGCTCGAGCAGATATTGCCGGGCTGCCGACTGATCAGTAAACCCGGTAATGCTTTTTGTTTGCGCATTTACTAAAAAATTAGCAGCGCATAAAACTGTAATTGTAAAAAGAAATTTATTCATAACTGGTTTTCTTGTGCAATGAAGGTATTAAAAACATTGCTCAGAATTCTTTTTTGTTGCCGGCTACGCGAAACGCGTAGTTCTTTGGGCAGCTTCGTTGTGTCACTCACTTGTACGGCTGTATATGAAGGGGCTTTTAACGTAGCGTAGATTGAACAGGAATAATTAATATTTATTAGCTGTAAGCCTTTTGCTGTAAGCGTTTGGCCAAAGATTAAAACACCAAAAGCCCGCTGCCGGAAACCAGTTGCAGAAATTTGTTATAGTGCACAAGAGTGCGACGCAACCGGGCTTAACCGTAGCAATAATGCCGGGCTCAAAAAAAATACCTGAAATAAACAGCACTACTTTATTATATTAAATGGAAAGATTAATCGCCTACTTGTTTTAATTTAGAAGGCTGAAAGCAACCACAACAAAACTTATTATGAGGATTTTAATTGACATGGATGAAGTGATGGCAGACGCTATTCTGCGTTTTATAGAATGGTACGAAAGGGATTTTGGCATACACTACACCGAAGAACAGTTGCAGGGAACCAAGCTGCAGTATATTATTCCGCCTTCACATTGGCAAATTGTAAAAAAATACCCTCATACAAAAGGATTTTTTAAAGATCTCCCCCTTATTGCAGACTGCCAGGCTGTTATAAAAGAACTGAATGATAAACATGAAGTTTATATTGCTTCTGCAGCCATGGAATTTAAGTATTCACTGGAAGAAAAATACGACTGGCTGGATGAACACTTCCCGTTTATTCACTGGAAGCGCAGAATATTTTGCGGTGATAAAAGCGTGCTTAAAGGAGATGTTTTAATTGATGATCACGAGTTTAATTTATCTGTTTTTTCGGGCCGTGCCATTATGTTTACGGCTACCCACAACGCATTTGATACCAAGTACGAACGACTCGATAACTGGCTAGATGCAAGAAAATTATTTGACCTGGATACACCATAAATTTTAATCTTTACTATAATAGCCAACGTAATTATTTACAGTCAAAATAACCAATTATGAAAAAGATGTTAAGTTTTCTAATCTGCATGCAGCTTGTAATTACAGGCCTGTTTGCGCAACAGCAAATATATTACCGTGTACAGGTATTTGCTGATGAAAAAGGCCTGCAAAAGTTGGCTTCATTAGGTGTTACCATCGATCATGGCGAATCTAAAAAGGGCAGTTATTTTGTTTCAGATTTTTCAGAAAATGAGCTGGGCATTATAAAACGCAGCGGTTTTGGTTATAAGGTTTTGATTAATGATGTGTCGGCTTATTATGTAGCGAGAAGCAACAATGAAGATACCGAAACGGCAGCTGGGGCTGCTGCTGGCTGCACCACTTACACAAAGCCGCTTAATTTTAGGTATGGCAGTATGGGTGGTTTTTATACTTATGCAGAAATGCTTTCCACATTAGATAAGATGGCTAGAAAATACCCTAATCTTATTACCGTAAAGCAGGTTGTTTCCAGCACACTTACCACCACAGAGGGAAGACCGCTCTACTATGTAAAGATTTCTGACAATCCCAATACCGATGAGAATGAGCCAAAAATATTGTACACTGCATTGCATCATGCAAGGGAACCGGAATCGCTTTCGCAGCTTGTATTTTATATGTGGTATATTCTGGAGAATTACAGCACAAGCAGTTATGTAAAAAGCCTTGTTGATTCTACCGAAATGTTTTTTATACCCTGCGTAAATCCTGACGGCTACATATACAACCAAACAACCAACCCAAATGGCGGCGGCCTTTGGCGTAAAAACCGGAGAAGCAACGGTGGTAATATTTATGGGGTAGACCTTAACAGAAATTATGGGTACAAATGGGGCTACGATAATGTTGGCTCGTCTAACATAACATCGAGCGACACGTACCGCGGACCGTCTGCCTTTTCGGAACCGGAAACACAAATGGTACGGGATTTTTGCAATGCGCACCCATTTTACTTTTCGCTTAACAACCACTCTTACAGCAATGTGCTAATTTATCCTTATGGTTATAAGGCAAATACTTATACCCCTGCACCTGACTCGCTGATCTTTAAAAATGATGCTGTTAGGCTGGCACAGTGCAACGGCTTTTTAACGGGAACGCCCAATCAAACCGTAGGCTATACCGCTAACGGCGTTTCAGACGACTGGATGTATGCCGAGCAAACAACCAAAGCAAAAATTTTTGCTTTAACGCCTGAAACAGGGTCTGCAACGGATGGTTTCTGGCCAAAAAAAAGCCGCATTGTGCCTATTTCGCAGGCTAATATGGATATGAACCTAACAGCAGCACAATATACAAAAGAGTCTGTTTTGCAGCCTGCTGCGGCAAGTGTTGCAGCTAGTACCGGTATCGTAAACGATCAGCTTATTATCACTGGTCTATCTAATGCGCCCAACCCCTGTAACAGTTTCACCTACATCAGTTACCGGGCTACTAAAGCGTTGAATAGCAAGTTACTTCGCTTAGATATTTACAGCGCAGCAGGCACGTTGGTGCAATCTGTAAAATTAAATGCAGGCCAGTCAAGGATTTTGGTAAGTACATCCAATTTAAAAGCGGGCATTTACTATTATTCCATCAGCGATGGACAAAATAAATCAGCAATTGCAAAACTGGTTGTAGTAAAATAGCCAGCAACCAATAAAATTGAAATCCCCGTGTGTTTTTAACCATGGGGATTTTTTTTGGGCCGGGCAATATACTTTCATGGCATCGCCTCTTGCATCGCACTCTTGTACTTTGGGTAATCCTGTTGAGCTTTTATCAAAGCGTAGGGGCAACAAAAAATCCCCGGCATTACTACCAGCGATTTTAAGTGTCCAACATCGTCTCACAGAGCGGATCATGCGTTCGTATTCAAAGAAAGATTAACCCACCAGAGAGAAGCAGTTTATTGCAGCGCATCGTCCGGTTAGGCGAGACGATGCTGGACAGGAAAATCACGTTTTTTTAGATTTTTCCTTAATTTTAATGATAATAACTTTCTTTGAAATGGCTGATGGCTTTGAGTTGTAGCAAGTAGCATTACTATCCGTTCGGACTAACAATGAGCGGCATTTCTTCAAAGGCTTTATCGTTTGGTGGGGCTGAAAATAAATACAAGTTTAATAAAGGCAGTGAGCTACAAAACAAAGAGTTTTCCGATGGAAGCGGAATTGAACTATACGCAACAAATTTTAGAAGCCTTGACCCACAGTTAGGAAGGTGGTGGCAGATAGATAGCAAGCCGGATTATGCTCAAAGTTTATATTGCGCAATGGGCAATAATCCTATTTTGTATAATGATCCTTTAGGAGATAGTTTACCACCGCCACCAAAACAATTTAATCCACTTTCCCTTTTTTTGTATCAAGGCTATGCGAACATACAAGCTGCAAATGTTAGAACACAGTATAACAATGATGCAGCGAAACTTAGCCCATCTGATAAACAAGGCAGAGTAGATTTAAAAGAGAAAGCAAGAACAAATACGCCAGAGCCTTTTAAAACTGTTGTGGAAAAGGGAAGGCCAATTGCTGGTGAACAAGTAAAGGCCAATGACCCAAGTTTTAAAGGAAATGCGACAAAAACAAATGTAGAGGTTAATGATATAATGGCAACAACAGGAGCTTTGGGTAAAGCATTTGTTGTTGCCGGGGTGGTGCAATCAACAGTCACAATAGCCACTTCAGATAACCCTGCAAAAGAAGCTGTGACAGAGGGAGCAGGTTGGGCTGGTGCGATATATGGCGGTGGGCAATTAGCAACCGCATTTGCTCCAGCAGGGCCTTATGCAAGTTTTGCTAGCGGCATAATTGGTAGTACCGTTGGTTTTATTGCTGGCAAAAACGGCAGCGATGCAGTTATTAATGTCTTGCCTGCAATTAAGGAAGGGGTACAGCAATATAACCAATCATCCAAGGCGGAGGGTTGTTGGTGGTGTACCTTACCACATTAATAGATTTATAAATCATCTTTATTATGAATAAAATAAAAACGTTTGAAGATTATGTAAAAGATGGGATACTTACAAATAATGAATTTGATATAACAGAAGTTACTAATCTTGAAAGTTTAAAATCAATTTATTTTATAAATGATGAATATATTGCAATTGAACAACTCATACGAACGAGAAATATTGAAGCAATAAAAGCATCACTGGGAAATCAATCTAATACAGGTGAATATTTGGAAATATTGAAATTTGAAGACCAAAATAAAAAAGGATATATTGTTACAGTATATGATAGCAACGCATTGGAACAAGACCCACAAGTAATTAAAGTTTATTCGTTTTAAAACAAAGCCGCATCACTGCGGCTTTGTTAGATGTCACCTACATAGCCTTGTGTGTTGGACAGGGACATTGCGGTTCGATGGTACTACTTTTAAATGAGAACCGTAATCTACGCTTCGATAAAAGCCTAACAGAATTACAGAATGTACAAGGGAGTGACACAAGAGGTGATGCCAAAAAAATACCAAAGCCGATACCAAAATATTTCTGCTGAGTATGTTCTTTGATACGTTAAGAGGTCCTCTTATTTATCAATATATTTTGTTTCAAAACTTTTTAACGGGATCATATATATTTTGCATACTTATTCAGCATCCCGCCGTGAACTATAGATAGTTTTCAGCTTTCATTTCCTGACAAAAAATTAAATACCCGTTTTGTTTCTTCATCCTGCAATTGCTGGCTTAAAGAAACATATCGGTAAAACTCTTTGCTACCCGGCGCATGACCCGATACTTTGCGTACAAGGTATTCGGGCATACCTAAAGATAACATTGTTGTAATGGCTGTGCGGCGCATTGTGTGGGTGGTTATTAAATCGCAAAAACGATGTAGTGTCTTTTTCTTTTTATCAGTGTAAAGCAATACCGGTGTTGCTTTCTGCAGCCTTGTTTTGGAAACAATATTTGTCCAGCCCGCTGTTTCGGCAAGTTGTTTTATATAAATGTTGAGGTTGCTTTTATTGAACCTTGGCAAAAGAAATTTTGTTTTAGCCTTATACTTTTTAAGTATTTCTACAGCATATACCGGTAGTAAAATTCTTGTTGCTGTAACTGTTTTTGATGAAATTACCACCAGGTAAGTACCACTGTCATTTACTTCAATATTTTTTTCTGTAATGCTTAATAAATCAGAAACCCTTAATGCCACGGTGCAGCCAAATACAAAAAAGTCTTTTGCTTCTTGTAGTCTCGGGGAAAGGCCTTCTTCAAATGCCTTGTCATTTATCAAAAACCGTAATTGTTCCGGCCTTATGACAATGATGCTGATTGTTTCTTTTACAATAAAATTTACCGGGAAAAACTGGTTTAGCAGGTATCCTTTTTCTTTATATAGATAATTTGCAAAAGTGCGCAGTATTTTAAACTGGTTTGCTACATGATTATCGAAAGCATTGCGTTTGTATAAAAAATCGGCGAAGGCATAGGCAAACTGTTTCCAGTATTTTCGCTGTGCAAGAAAATGCTGCTGGTTAGTTTTAAAGCCGGTGTATATACTGAATTGCCTGCACTGAAATTCTTCGAATGCTGCAACAAGGTTACAGCACATTGTATAACCTGTAATTGTTCCCTTACTTATTTTTCGGCCATTAGAGAGCCTGCGTCTGCCCGATTTGGAGGCACTGATAAACTTATTCATCTCTTGGATAAACAGTGTTTCACTTGTTTTTTTTCATAATGTTTTAGAAAGAAAATAAGATAAAAAAGGGAAATTCTCAATTATATTTTTTGATGAATATCAAGGTCACTCCCTTGTACTTTCTGTAATTCTATTGGGCTTTTATCATAGCTTGGATTAGTGGGTCTCATTAAAAAGTAGTATTAGCGAACCGCAGAGTCCCTGCCACACACAAGGCTTTGAGAGGAAACTCTGTGGAGAAGGAAACTTACACGGCACAAGCATAGCTAACACACAATAACTCTGCTACCAAGCTTACGCCAACTTCTTTTTTATATTCTTGCACTATCGGGTGATTACAATTTCGGTAACAAGGCACAAGTACGCTACCCGCAAAGCCAGCCCTGCATACTTGCGCCAGAAGGGGTGTTGGATGCAATACATTGTGCAATATTAAACAAGGCATACATGACAGTATAGATTTCGGGTTATCCGCAATGTTTTTATGCCTAAATAGTTACGAAAATTTCACTCTGGTCATTTATCAGCACTTGTTAGTATAACCTGACCAAATTTATTAGAATATATAAAAGTATCTTTAATGAGTTTATCTATTTTACAGACAGTATTTCCTAGTAAAATAGTTGTATCTGTTAGCGGTTTCCAGATTTCAGGTATTACAATATCACCACTCGAATATTGTATTCTTTTGCCCTTTATATATTGGTAAAAAATTCTTTTTCCATTCTTATCAAAATAATAGCAATAAAAAGGATATACTTTGCTGCTATCTTTTTGATAGAACCCCGGCAATTGTAAGACATCCCAGTATTTTGAAGTATCATTTGTAAGAATGTAATTAATATCGTTTTTAGAATTATTACAAGCAATAACACAAAATATAATCAGGCAATATTTTAATCTCATTGTGATTTCGTTTTAACAGGAGTAACATTCACATCAAACTGATATCCATCTGGATTTGAACCACCATTTTTGGTCATTGTTAAAGTAATACTGTAACCAGTTGTACTACTTAGTTTATTAAAACCAGATACCAGTTTATTAACATCGTCAAAATTTCCAGTGTTTTGTACATCATCATAGGCAGCATTTTTGATAAAATTTGTGGCACTACCTATTATTCCATTTTTATAACCAGCAGTTGTATTTTTAAAAGTAGCATCTGATACTTGATCTAAATAAACTTGTGCATGATCTGCATTAGAAATGTCTGTAAATCCTTGCCCTTTGTTCTTATGATCTTCTTCGTGAAATAAAGTACTTTTAAGATTGTTAGCATCACTTAATTTACTATTGATTTTATTCCCTTCCTTATTAAGAAAGATATCATTTCCTTCAGTAAATGCCATATTGCTTTCGGAAGATGTGCCTTTTGGATTAGCTTTTAAACCTGTTATACCCGAACCTCCTTGATTAATAGTTTTAATTCCAACCTCTTTTGCAAAATGACCAACAACCGCAGCTACTATTTGCCTATTTTGTTGACTATTGAGCGGCACTTGAGTTAGCAAAACATTTCCTTTATCGGTTTGAACATAAATATTATTTGTTTTTGTGTCCGTATGGTTTACAAACTGTCCATTCTTACTAAAGAAATCATCAGGAACCATTCCATCAGCATCAATAAAACGGATTGGATTATTCCTTATCCGCAGAGTCTCCTCTCAAAGCCTTGCGGGTGGCAGGGACTCTGCGGAGAAGGAAATGATCTAAGTGATTTGTATTAAGTGAAAGCCCCTTTTCCTTCATCAGCCCAGTAGTTTTATCTATTGAATTCCGTAAATCTGCTGCTGACATTTCAAAAGAACTGCCTCCTCTAAAGTAACTTCCCTCCTTAGCGGCTTGTGCTGAAAAAGAGAATGGCCGGAGAGTTAAAATGTTAAATATCAGGGTTGATCCCAATTCAGTATTGCTAAGAGCCTGGGTTTTATATACCGTGAATCGCTGTTGAGTTTTAACATCTTCATAGACAATTGTATTACCAATTGAACTCCCAGGTACTATACTATATGAGGGTATTTGAGCCCTCAATTTCATTTCTTGATCGATCGCACTAGCGCTTACAGCTGGTTTTGTATCACTTGTTGATGGGGCATTGTCATACACACTAACTTTACTTGTATTTTCCTTTTTCTTATTTTTATCATCGTCATCATTTTTAGTTTCATCATCGTTGTTTTTCTGAGAACGGTTCTGATAATCATCAGAAGAACCAAGTGTGCCGTCAGCAATTGCATCAAAATTACCCGTTGTATTATTGTCCTTTGCATTCATTCCGTCAGGATCAATAAACCTTTCCGGATTATTGTATGCATAGTTATAGGGAGACCATCTTCTACTGACTTCAGCCAAGGGATCTATAACTTCCCATCTCCCAATCTGTGCATCATACACCCTTGCGCCATAATCATAAAGCTCCAAGCCTGAGCCATCACTAAATTCTTTACTTTGTAATTCCTTGCCATTGTACTTGGATTTATTATCAAGAGTTAATGCAGCCTTACTGCTTATCCCCGCCATCGTCAAGCCGAACGCACTATAATTTTTAACCCACGCTGCTATATAAAAACATACCTATCAAAGAGCTTATAGTGAATAAATTTACTTGTATTTAAGGAAGAAAAAAATATCAAATAAATTTTGTTTCAAGCTTTGGTATTTCATAGCATCGCATCTTGTGTCACTCACTTGTACGTTCTGTAATTTTGTTGGGCTTTTATCTAAGCGTAGATTAGCGGTTCTTATTGAAAAGTAGTACCAGCGAACCGCAGAGTCCCTGCTGCCCACAAGGCTTTGAGAGGAGACTCTGCGGATAAGGAACCGCCAATCTACGCTGCGATAAAAGCCGAATAGAAATGCAACCGTACAAGAGTGCGACGCAAGTAAAGCTCAATTAGTAATGCTTAGCCGGGCTCAAAAAAAAAATAAAACCATTACAGGTTGTAACGGTTTTATTTTTCAATAATAAACTTAACGCGGTTTAGCTGATTGCCGTTCTCGAGTTCTACATAATAGTTGCCTGATGCAAAGCGTGTAAGGTCGAGTGAAAAAACATTTTTTCCTTTTATTAAATATTGAGGAATTGAATAAACCGGCCTTCCGGTAATATCGTAAACAAGCAGCTGTACCTTTTTATTTTCTTTGCTGTAATACGCTGCGGTAATATGCCCTTTCGATGGGTTTGGATACAGTGTGAGTGCTTTACTTGTATTCTCTGCAGCAGAAGCGTTTACTGTGTTTGCGGCTATTGCCAGGCACGATTTTGTAACCTTGGTATTTACAGAGGATTTTGTGCATCCAGCGCTGTTTGTAACAAACACTTTATAGCTGGCTGCCTTAGTAGCAGTATATTGAATATTGGTTGCGCCGTTAATATTCTTACTTCCTTTAACCCATTGGTAAGTAAGTCCGGTTCCGCTATTAGCCTTTAATATTACAGAATTGTTTACGCATATATCAAGGCTGCCCAGTGGTGTAATAGTGGCGGCCGGCTGATCGTAAAAATTAAGGGTGATAGTGGCAGAAGTTGCATTACAACCTGAGCCGTTTGATACCTGCACCTGAAAATCCCCGCTTTTTTTTGCAACATAAGTAATGCTGGTTGCACCAGCTACTGCAACCCCATTTTTTAACCACTGGTAGGAATTGCCAGTACCGCTATTGGCAGTTAATGTAATTTTAGATCCAGAACAGGCTGCAACTATTCCATTTGAAGTAATAGTTGCAATACTTGGGTTTTCATCAATCAGGCCATTACAGTTGTCATCAATTCCATTGCATATTTCCGTTGCGCCCGGATGGATGTTTGCATCAGCATCATTACAGTCTGATGAATTAGCGACATAACCTGCCGGAACTGTACAGGTGACAACCGAATCCATTTTATTGCCATAGCCATCGCCATCTGCGTCTGCATAGTAGCTCTGAGCGCATTGTGGAGGAATTGATTTTTGCCAACCATCTGCCAATATTTTTCTCATACTCGCCAGTGTGTCGGCATAGGCGGGATTGGTTACAAGGTTGGTATATTCATGTGGATCTGTATCAAAATTATATAATTCTTCTCCTTGTGAGAGCCATGTATTGTAACGGTAATGTTCCGTCATAACGCTGCGCGCCATGATAGAATCTGTTTTACTGATATTCTTTTGCAGCTGCGCGAACACCGCTCTTTTCCAGGGTAGTGTAGGATTATCCAGCAGCCTTACAAAACTTGAACCTTCCATACCGGTTGGTGCGGGCAATCCACATAATTCTGCCAATGTTGGATAAAGGTCAACCAATTCGACCAATCTGTTAGAAGTGCCGGCGGGTTTGCCAGGTACACAAACAATAAGCGGTACATGCAATGCCTCTTCGAATAAAGTATTTTTAAGCCATAAGCCCTGATGCTCTCCCAAATGCTGCCCATGGTCGCTCCAAACTACCACTACAGTATTGGCCCAAAGATTCTGGCGGTCTATCTCGTCAAGCACCAGGCCCAATTGCCGATCCATTTCGGTCACTTCAGCATCATATGCATGAATGGTATTCTTCCATTCTGGATCCAGTTTAATAATCTGTGGATTTGTAAAGGCAACTGAAGGAACATCTGCCCGGTCATTCGCAGGTGTTTGGGGTAAAAGAATATTTCCGGAACCATTGCCTATAATATTTGAGCTGGCGGTGTCGCCGCCGCTTACTGTGGGTAAACGCTGTTGAACCGATGGATCTCCGGTAGTGTTCCAGTAATTTAGTTTAGGGTTAAACGGCGCATGGGCATGAATACCGTAACCATAAAAGAAGGGGAGGGTACGTGGTTGTTTAAGTCGCACAACAAAATCCATAGTGGCCAGGCTATCTTCTGAAACATCGTTGTTTGTGCTGTTTATCCACCAGGATCCTCCATCACTTCCCGGACCGGGAGGGGGTGGTGGCGTGCCGGGTTTAAGACCGCCACCATTATGGCCAAAAGCACTTTCCGGCGGTTCAGCATAGTCCCATTTAATATCATTTTCAAAATCGCCGTGCATTATTTTACCATAGCGCTCAACATTATAACCATAGGCGCTAAAATATTCCGGAAGAAACTTTACAGTTGAATCAATAATTGAACGTGGACGAACATTATTACCAAAAATCTGGGTTTTATCGGGGCGCCAACCTGTTAGTAACGAGGTACGGGATGCGTTACATATTGAATACTGGGCATAGCCAAGTTTGAATACCATTCCCCGGTTTACCAGCCTTTGCAGATTTGGCGTTTTTACTTCAGAACCTCCGGCAAGGAAACTGCAACGGTCGGTCATATCGTCAAGGGATATAAAAAGTACATTGTATTTTGGAGTAACCTGTGCACGCGAAATATAAGGACAAACTGCACTTAGGAACAGTGTAAGCAGCAAAGAAAAAAAGCTATTTAAAAAGGTCGAATTTTTCATAATGTAGATGTTTAAACAATAAAATAAAACAGAAAATGTAAATTATAGGTTACAAAATTTAAAGGAATTTACAGCAGGAGATATATAGTAATAAATGCCTTTTTAATTAAAGTATGAAAATACAATTAAATAAGGAAATATTAGGAAAAGCCTGCTACAATAGTTTTTTTAAAGGTGTTTTTAAGGTGCCGCTAAAATTTTAAAGAGCCAGGCAGGCAAATTTTATAACCCGCTAAATGAAAGCCTTTTGCAGAATAAATTGTTGCAGTAACAGCGTGCGACCTTCGCCCTGGACGCTGGGCAAACTGCAAGGGGAGCTAAATTAATATTCATCTCCATGTCTCAAAAATATTGATCATCTATTCCTGCTAATGATTGACTGATCCATTTCTGCTTCATCTTTTTGTTCCTGCTGAAGACGTCTTAGTTTTCTACCGTAAGAAATTTTTGTAATGAGAACAAACAATACAGGTACTATAAATATAGCGAGTGTAGTTGCAGAAAGCATACCGCCAAAAACTGTCCAGCCAATGGTTTTACGGGCTTCGGCACCTGCGCCCGTAGCAAATGCCAGCGGCAATACGCCAAGGATAAATGCAAGCGACGTCATTACAATGGGGCGCAAACGCAGCTGCACTGCCTGGAGTGTTGCAAAGACGATATCGACGCCGCGGTCTACACGTTCTTTGGCAAACTCAACAATTAGAATGGCATTCTTTGCTGATAAACCGATGAGCGTTATTAAACCAATCTGGGCATAAATATTATTGGTTAGATTGGGCAACAAAGTAAGTGTGAGTATTGAGCCAAATGCGCCTATGGGTACTGCAAATAAAACTGAAAAGGGCACACTCCAGCTTTCGTATAATGCTGCCAAGAACAGAAATACAAATGCAATCGAGATTGCAAAAATAATGAGGGCGCTGTTTCCGGCTTTTACTTCTTCGCGGCTAAGGCCGGCGAAATCGTAACCATAACCGGCTGGTAATACTTTGGCTGCGGTTTCTTTTAATGCATCAATAGCCTGTCCGCTGCTGTATCCAGGCTTTGGCGTACCTATAACTTCGATGGAACGGTACAAATTAAAGTGCGAAATCAATGCGGGATTTTCTATAACCTGTGAGGTTATTAAAGAACCGAGGGGTATCATATTGCCCTGGTTATTTCGTACATAATATTGGTCGAGATCAGCGAGCTCGTTTCTATAAATGGTGTCTGCTTGCGCTACTACCCGAAAATTTCGGCCATATACATTGAAATCGTTTACATAACTGCTTCCCAGTAATGTTGAGAGTGTGCTGTAAACATCATTGAGCTGTACACCAAGTTTTTTTGCCTTATCCCTGTCAACATCAATTTTGTAACCTGGTGTCTTCGCCGTAAAAAAAGTAAAAGCTGTGCCTATTTCGGGGCGTTGATACAGCGCACCTAAAAAATTTTGCACCACCTGCGAAAACTGTTGCACATTGTCGGTACTGGTGGTTTGTTCCAGTTCAATTGTAAAACCAGAAGATGCGCCCAACCCGTTAATGGCTGGCGGCTTTATTGCAAATATTCTAGCCTCTTTTAGATCGGCGGTTCGTCTTTTTATATCTGCAATTACCGAATCTATCTGGTCCTTTTTATCAGTTCGTTCGTCCCAAGGTTTTAATGAAACGAAGATGGTTCCAACATTGGACTTGTTGGAAAAGCTTACAAAATTAAAACCTGCAAGGCCGCCTACTACACTTACAGCAGGCATCTCCAGTAACCTGTTTTGTATGGTGCTTAGCATTTCCACACTTCTTGTGGTAGAGGCTGCCTCAGGCAGTTCGTAGGTTACAAATAATCGGCCCTCATCTTCTGTAGGTATAAAACCTGTTGGTTTATTTTCAAATAAAAGAAACAGGCCAACAAACAAACATGCCAGAAATACCAGCACAAGCGGCGTGTACCTGATGGACTTACCTACACCCCTTGTATAGGAACTGGTAACATTACCAAACCATTTGTTGAATGAAAAAAAGAATTTTTCCAGCAGGTTCTTTTTAGCTGAAGCATCTTTTGCAGGTTTCAACATAATAGAGCATAACGCCGGAGTTAAAGATAGTGCCACAAATGCAGAGATTAGAACAGATACAGCGATGGTAATTGCAAACTGCTGATACAATCTTCCAACAATACCGGGCACAAAACCTACCGGAATAAATACTGCTGCAAGAATTAATGCGATAGCAATAACCGGCCCTGATATATCTTTCATAGCCCTTATCGTTGCTTCTTTTGCGGAGAGATGCTCACGATCAATATAGTGCTGCACTGCCTCTGTAACAACAATGGCATCGTCCACCACGATGCCGATTGTAAGTACAAAACCAAACAGGGTTAATGTATTGATCGTAAAACCAAGTGGAATAAAAAAGATGAATGTGCCTATTAATGAAACAGGAATGGCAAGTACCGGAATAAGCGTCGCTCTCCAGTTTTGCAGGAATAAAAAAACCACTATTGTTACCAGAGTCAATGCCTCAAGTAAAGTTTTTATCACTTCTTCAATAGAAACTTTAACCACGGATACTGTTTCAAAAGGAGATAAGTACGCTATGTCTTTTGGAAAAGATTTTTTCAGTTCTGCCAGGGCATTGTTTACACCATCAAAAGTGCTCAGCGCATTTGCCCCCGGAGCCAGAAAAATAAGCATGTATGCAGCTCTTTTTCCATTGATAAAGCCGTTGTTGCCATAACTGAATTTTGAGAACTCAACCCTGGCAATATCTTTTAAATATACTACAGAACCCTGTGCAGTATTGCTGCGTACAATTATGTTTTCAAAATCCTTCTGCGAGTTGATGCGGCTGTTGGTAAGTACACTATATTCAAACGCCTGGGTGCCTGGTTGGGGAGTACCGCCAATGGTTCCTGCGGCAACCTGCAGGTTCTGTTCGGTTAAAGATGCCAACACATCATTTGGGGTAAGTTTCAGGTTTGCAAGTTTTTCTGGATTAAGCCAGATGCGCATCCCAAAATCATCGCCAAAACTTGTAACATCGCCAACACCTTTTACCCGCAGCAATGCATCTTTTACATAGAGATTTACATAGTTGCCAATAAACGTTTGGTCGTGGGTACCATCGGGCGAAATAAAGCCAAGTACCATCATAATACTCGGGTTGCGTTTGCGCACCGTTAAGCCCAAACGTTTTACCGCATCCGGAAGCGACGGCTGGGCAACACTTACGCGGTTTTGAACATCGAGGGCTGCAATATCAATATTAGTACCTATATCAAACGTAACGTTAATGCTGCTTGATCCGCTGGCGCTGCTGCCACTGGTAAGAAAAGACATGCCCGGCGTACCATTTATCTGTGTTTCAAGCGCAGTGGTGGTAGTTTGCTCCACCGTTTGTGCATCGGCGCCAATAAACACACCGGAAACAGAAACCGAAGGAGGGGTAATATCAGGATACTGGGCAACGGGCAGTGTTGTCATGGCAATTATGCCTACCAGCACAATTACAATGGAAATTACCATGGCCGTAACCGGCCGTTTAATAAAAGTTTCTGCGATCATTTGCTAATTTCTTTACAATTTATCTAATATCAATTCCGCGATTATTTTTTATGAGCCAGAAGCCAGTACATCTATTAAGCTTTACTTGCGTCGCACGCTTGTACGTTCGGAACATTTTTCAACATTGCGAAGACCTAAGCGATTTGATATGCCCGTCATAGCTTCGCGGGCCTCGCAATGACGATTCGTAGTACTAACGTACAAGTGTGCGACGCAAGGAACGATGCCAGGAAGAACTACTGCCGGGCTCCAAATCTTCTTCTGTATTTTCTTGCAGCGTATTACCTAAAACTTTCTACTTTTTTCCGGATGCTGTATCTATCTTTATAACCGAACCTTCCCGTAAATTTTGAACGCCCTGCACTACAATCTGGTCTCCTTCTTTTACACCTTCTTTTACAATAGTGCTGGTGCCAATTTGTTTGCCGGTCAAGATTTTTTGCTGGGTAACTTTGCTACTGTCGCCAATTATGTAAACAAAATATTCGCCGAGTTGCTCGGTAATTGCTTTGGAAGGAATAAGAAGCGATTTTTCTGTTGAATTGTTTAAAACTCTTATTCTGCCCGTCATTCCGCCGCGTAATGCATTCTTTGTATTTGGAAAAACCAGACGAATTTTAAGTGTTCCTGTTTGTTGGTCTACTGCACGGTCTATCAAACTTATCTTACCGGGATAGGGATAATTATCATTTCCGAAAGCCAGCATGAAAGTGCTGTCATTTGCTGTAACTTTTTTACTTTCTAACTGTGTAAAGCGAAAAATTTCTTTCTGGTCAATGGAAAAATCAACAGCCATCGGGCTATCTGTAGATACTGTATTTAAAACCGTAGAGCCTGCGGAAACGGGTGAACCAACTTTAACCTGCGAAATACCAATCGTTCCATCGAATGGCGCATAAATGGTGGTGTACTTAACCCCGGTTTGTACGCTGCGAACAGCTGCCTGCGATGCCTCGAGTTGCTTTTTGGCTACATCTAAGGCAGCATCTGCATAATCAACCTGCTGTTTGGCAATGGCATCCTGCTTATCCAGTTCATGGTAACGGTCTGCATCTTTTTGGGCCTTTACTACATTGGTTTGCTGCACCGCAACATTGGCAACTGCCTGCTGGTAATTGGCTTCGTATTGCTGCGCATCTATTGAATATAACTTTTGCCCTTTGCTTACCCTTGCGCCATCTTGAAAAAAAACACCGGTGATAAAGCCATTAACCTGCGCACGTAGATCAACCTGGTTCAATGCGGTAACTGTTGCCGGGTATTCATCATAAAATTCAACCTGCGAACTGGTAACCTGCGCAATGGTTACCGCTATTGCCGGCGGTGGCCCCTGTTGTTGTGGCTGCCCTTTATCGCTGCAGGATGCTGCGATAAATACACAACAAAAGACTACATAATTTATAAAGCTTTTCAATAACATACCAGTTATATTTTATGTCAGTAATTAATTTGTCCCAAGGATTTTTCTACGTCTATTTTACTTGCCAGTAATTGGTAAAGCGCGTTGTAATAATTGATCTCCGCAGTACGTAGATCTGTTTCTGCTGATACAACTTCCAGGTAAGTCTTTATACCGGCACCATACTGCAGCTGTATTACATCATAAACCTCTTTTGCAAGGTTCACATTTTCTTTTAATGCCTGGTAATTGGCCATATTACTTTTGTACAAAGCCAATGCCTGTGCATACTGGGCATTAAAACTTTGCTCCAGGCTTATAAAATCCCAATCTATTCTTTTAAGTTTTAGTTCCTGCTGCTGAATATCATATTTTCTTTTTCCGCCCTGTAATATTGGTACTGTTAATGTAAGCCCTCCGTAAGACGTAGGGAAATTTTGGTTGTATAATTTTCCAAAGCTGTTGTTCTGGAAATTAAAGTTGTAGGCACCATAAGCAGATACAAATGGTAGGTAACTCCACTTGTTGTATTTAACTTCAGCTTCCTGCAATCTTTTGCGGGTGATGAGTAATTGATATTCTATTCTTTTGCTGTAGTCAGGCGATAGAAGGGTATCAATCATCATTTCTTTTTCCATTTGCAGGCTATCGTAAACAATATTTAAATCGTTGCTGGTTGGGTAACCTATCAATGATTTTAGATATTCCAGTTTGGCCTTAAGCAATGCCTCGTTACTATTCTTAGCAGCCTTTGTATTGTTGAGTGCAATGGTTGCGCGTTTATAGTCTGTTTTATCCGCAATGCCTGTATTGTAGCGGCTTGTGGCATCTTTTAAACTTCTCTCAAGGCGTACAATACCTTCATCTGCAACCTTAATCTGCTGCATGCTCGCAAGTACATTATAAAAAGCTTTTGAAACATTAGCGGCTACATCAATTTTATTGAAACTGGTTGACTGTTTTACGCTTTTTAGTACATCGCCCCTGGTGCGGCTTGCCAATAACACATCGCGGTTAAAAATATTTTGGTTAACCGTAAACTGTGCAGCCGAAGTATTGTCAACGCCAAATCTTATAATGTTTCCACCAATAATGGCTTGTTGAAGTTGAAAATTATGCTGCAGGTTATACCTAAAATCAACCTGCGGGTACCAGTCTGCAAGTTTGCTTTTTATAAGGCTTTCTGTAACCTGCTCATCTATCAACGATTGTTGAATTAATGGCTGATGCACAATTGCATACGCAACTACATTATCAAGTGTTGCCTGCTGCAATAAACTATCTGCCCGCATTTGTTTTGTTTGCGCAAAACCAGGGGATAGCATTAAAAGAAAAAGTGCAACGTAATTCAGTTTGATACAAATTGAATTCTTTGGCATAGGAGCTTTCCTTAAATTTTTGAACGGTAAAAATACAAGTAATACGCTTTTATGCCTGATGATTATTATTTAACTGTACAAACGACGATAAAAAAGCCAGGTTAAATAAAGCTTTGTTCTACAAAAATTCCTGATTGAAATTAAGATGCTGCCTGTAAATATGCAGGTACAAGAATGTGCCACTGTTCCTGAGGGGCCAGCATTAACAGTAGCCCCACATTAATGCTGCTGCCGGGCGCACAGTAAGATAAGATCAGCATATTGCACATTTTTTTCACATGGCCGGCGCTGCCTGCTTTTGCTGCATTAATCATACTATTTTTACATTATGCAGCAATTAGACCTGTTCGCGGCTTCGGAAAACCCAAGGCCGGAAAACAATGATTCAAAAATCAATGCGGACAGCACTTTGCAGCATGTTGAAAAACCAACTGCTGAAGAGTTGAGCAATACCCCCGAAATATCCAATAATAGAAATTTAATATTTGAAATAGAGGCAACTGCTTCTTTTGATGAACCAGCTACAGAAAATGAAGACAAAACAATAGGGGTAAAGGAGCAGGATGAAATTGTTACTGGCTTTAAGCAGGTGAGAAGATCAAGAAATAGCGTGCCGCCTGCAACCCCTAACCCGGCAAATAAGCGGGGCAGAAAATCGTACAGTGAAATGGATGCCGATATTGTAATGGTTGACGTTCCCGATGATGAAACTCTTTTTACCAAACAATATTACGGTATGCGCCAGGTAGCAGAATGGTTTCATGTAAACCAGTCGCTGCTGCGCTACTGGGAAAATGAATTTGATATTTTAAAACCCCGCAAAACCCGTAAAGGCGACAGACTCTTTCGCCCGGAAGATATTAAGAACCTGCAGCTTATTTATTTCCTGCTGCGCCAGCGTAAATTCTCCATTGAAGGTGCCAAACAATACCTCAAAGACAACCGGCAAAAAGCAGATGTAAACATGCAGCTGATTCAATCCTTAACAAAATTTAGGGCGTTTCTTCTGGAATGGAAAGCTAACTTAGGAGCATGAAAGAATCAGTAATTATTATAGTAGCGGGCCTTGTTTTTTTGAATGCTGGTTTGCCGTCTTTTTGCAATGCCCAACCCAAAACTTTCGAGACAAGTATCGATGGTAAAACCGGCATCAAAGTGTTGAAAGGTTTGCTAACCCGGTCAGATATTGAAAAGGATACATCTTTCAACTGGTTTAAACAAAATTATGCATTGGGGCAGGCTGATGCTGCTGCTGTTGCTGCATTTCAGAAGAATGCGGCTAAGTTTCAAATAGTTGTTTTCTTTGGAACCTGGTGCGAAGACTCACACAATTTACTGCCCGTTTTTTACCGCCTTGCCGATAAATCTGGTTATGCGCCTGAGAATATTACCCTTATTGGGGTTGACAGGCTTGTTACACCTTTAGACAACCTTAATGCTGCCTTTAAAATTACCAATACGCCCACATTTATTGTAATGAAAGACGGCAAAGAAATTGGCCGTGTAGTGGAGTATGGTAAGTACGGACAAATAGATAAAGAGCTGGGCGAAATAGTGGCGGGAATAGAATAAAAATTTTTTGGACCCGGGAGAAGAATTACTACGGCGCTTTACTTCCGCTTCAGGCGGACTATTGGACGGTTGAATTTGGTATGGAGCTTTTTTTAGCGAAGATTGCCAGTGAAAATAGCGGCAAAGGCATGGCAAATTATTATTTTTGAATTACAGAAGTAGATCCAATGCCTTTGCCTTAGCTTTTGATAATACTCTGTACTAATTGATATCGATAGAAATTGCTTTAAATGCCTGTGCACCACTACCAACATATGCCTGGGATTTATTCCTACGCAGATTAGTCTGTTATATTATTGGGGAATATCCGCCAATTTTTGCCGGCTAATACTTTTTTAGATTGCGGCTTTTACAAATATCAAATTGATAACCCTCCATTTTCATCTTGCGGCTACAATGGGTATATTTTTGCTTGGTGTATGCTTACTTTTCTGCCTTTCTCTCTACGTAATTTTTTTTTGAACCTCTACTTTTGTTAATGGTACGATGGTGGTATTACAAGTGGGTATTTTTATTGTTTTTTTTAAAGGGTATTCCTGCATATTGCAATAACAATGTGTTGATCCTACTTACGTATCTTTTTAGATATTGTAATATCAGCCTGTTTATTTTTAGAATTTGACTCCTTTTTTTTCTTTTTTTTGTTCAGTTGTTATAATTTTTTTTTGGCTATTTTCCTGTACGTTCCTGATCTGGCAGTGGTAAGTCAGGTTTGAAATTCATCTGTCAATTCTTCTTACTTTTCTTTTGCTTGGTTTAGGGTTTATGCCTGATAGTCTTCTGCAGCTGTAAAGTTGACTGTGCATTGCTCAATGATGAACAAACCGTTGAAGAGTGCGACGCAACCTGGTTTTATAGTAGTAGTGTAGCCTTGGCTCAAAAAAAATGCATATTTTATATGGTGTTAGGTATAATGCTTTTTATGATCTCCGTAGATGTAAAATATTTTGAAAACACCAAAAAAGCAGCTAAAAGTTAACAGATAAACTGTAAATATATTGTCAGTTTGTGTGTGCTGCCAATTGTAGAAAAAATATATGAGGCATAATTAAATCCATCTGCATAATGTTTACGTAATTGTAACATAAGGTTAACTGTAATCGACAGTCTTTCCGATAACAATTTTATAAATCAAAAAAACAAAATGAAAATGAAAATTACCAAAACATGGCGTTTATTGCCATTAGCTGCGGTCTTCGGTGCAGCTGTTGTATTGATGTCGTCCAGTCACAGGGAAGCACCGTTAATTGCTAATGATCCATTGGCTGATAACACGGATTTATATGCTTTCCGGAGCCCTGATCAACCGGACTACGTTACCATCATAGCTAACTACAACCCCGGACAACTTCCATTTGGTGGACCAAATTATTATCAGTTTGGTGAAAACATACGCTATGAAATACATATCGACAACAATATCAACACCACTGGTGACGATATTATTTACAGATTCACTTTTAAACACACAAATGAAGATCCTACCACTTTTTTCAACATCCGGTTGGGTAAAGAAAATCTAAAAACAACCTACACTGTCGAAAAGAGTGTAAATGGAGGTGCTACTTTTACTACAGCAGCTTCAAACCGGTATGTACCTCCTTATAATATTGGCCCACGCTCTATCAGCAGTTCAGTTGGTCTTGGTGCAGCCAGTTATTTTGATCTCTTCAAAAAAGGTATCAGCGGTTCTATCGGCAGTAAAGAAAGATTCTTTTGCGGCCCTGTAGACGACCCTTTCTTTGTTGACCTTGGCGGTATTTTTGATTTGGGTGATGCTCCACGTCAGGGTGGTGCACCATCGGATGCCCTCGCATGCAAAAACGTTTCCTCCATCGCAATTCAGATTCCTATTGCCGACTTACAGAAAGATCACAAGTCTGCCAGCCAGGCTGCAAACATACTCGATGGTGATTTCGTAATTGGTGTTTGGGCATCTGCCAGCAGGCCTAAGATGAGGGTATTAAATGGAGATGGTACAGAAACTCATTCCGGTGACTGGATTCAAGTTTCAAGACTTGGTATGCCTTTAACAAACGAGGCTGTGATACCTATTGGATATAAAGATTATTGGAATTCTCTCACACCATATCAAGACCTTACAACATTGAGCACGTTTGGTAATTTCTTTTACAATCCGGAGTTATCATTATATATGGATGATGCGCAATTTGGCACTGCAGTTCCTGCTTTCTCGAAATTACGTATTCAGAAAAGTTCACTCGGCACATATAACTTTGGAAATGGGCAGGATGGTTTATATCCATTAAAAGGAAATGCAGCACTTGCCGGTACGGCTTTGGATGATGCCATATTTGGCACATTATTGTTACCCGCAGCAGGTTCACCGCGTTCTGTAGATTTATGGCCAATATTCAATACTGGCGTACCTAATCTTATACCATACCAGCTTGCGACTGGTAAAAACGGTAACCCACTTGCGGCTGGTAAACCTTTTATCAATAACTTTTTACCAAACGGTGGCGACATGCTCAGGCTGAACATGGCTGTACCTCCTACACAAAGGGATGACGTTAATTATAGTAATGAAGGTCTTATTAATGCTGCGGTATTAGGTTTAACTGATCCTGCATATAATACCACAACAGATATTCAATTTATACCTAATATGGATGGCTTCCCTAATGGAAGAAGGCTGGAAGACGATGTTACCAGGATTGAACTACAGGCCGTAGCAGGTGTTGTACTTGCAGCAATCGGTTTACCTTATGAAGACTATACCGGTGGTCCGAGCCCTGTTACCGGAAGGCTGCTCAATACACTAAGCTATGGTACAGGAATCTACAGGAACGATACAGGGTTTAGAAAATTATTCCCCTATGTACAAATGCCATGGTCAGGCACAAGCTCAAGATGCGGCTGTAATGCAGGCCCAAATGCAAATAATTTAAAAGAGCCATCCATCACAGTTGCTCAATCAGGTAACGCTGTAACAGGTGCAGAAGTAGCAGCTCCGGATTTTATGGTATCGGCTTATCCAAATCCGTTTGCAGGCGCCAGCACTGTTAAATATCGTATTACAAAAGCTTCCGATGTTTCCATCAGCGTATATGATGCTACAGGAAAACAGGTGAAAGTTTTGGTAAATGAAAAACAAAATGCTGGTACTTATAATGTACAATGGAACTCCGGCAGTTCAGCTCGCGGATTATATTTCATCAATGCAGTAATTGACGGTAACCTAAAACAAAGTGTACGGGTTACAAAACAATAATTAACTATACCATGGGTCCGCAGAATTTTCTGCGGACCTATCTTTACAACAACCACATCATCAAAAACATTTTATGAAAAAAAATATTACCTACTTATTTGTGCTTATTATTTTCATTGCTGCGGCAGGAGCAATATTTTATAAGTATAAAAATAATACTGGCAATACCAATCCTGAAACCTATGCATTGATTGCCCGCAAAGGTGCAGCGGCACAAGCCCCGGAATGGGTGAATGTAAAAGCGCAGGCTTATAAACTCAATCAAGCGGTAAAGGCCAACCCAAAAGATACCAAATCACTAATTCAACTTGCTACTTTATATATACAAGAAGCCCGAGCAACCGGCAATTTTGCCTACTACGATAAAGCGGCTATGAAATATGTAAACGATATTTTAGTTATAGACACTGCAAATTTTGAAGCACTTACCTTAAAATCTTTACTTTATTTATCTCAGCATCATTTTGCTGACGGCCTTGACCTGGCGCAAAAAGCAAAAGCAATAAATCCATATAATGCCTTTGTATGGGGTATTATGGTAGATGGCAATGTAGAAATGGGTAATTACGATTCAGCCGTTTCCAATGCTGATAAAATGCTATCAATACGCCCCGACATTCGCTCATACTCCCGTGCATCTTACCTGAGAGAAATTTATGGGGACTACCCAGGAGCTATAGAGGCAATGGATTTAGCAGTAGGCGCAGGCGTACCGGGCGATGAAACAACCGAGTGGTCAAGAATACAATTAGGGCATTTATACGAAAACACAGGTGATTTGTTAAATGCAGAAATGCAATATACACTAGCAATGCAAAACCGCCCCGGCTATGCTTATGCACTCGCAGGCCTTGCGCGCATTGCAAATGCCAAAAAAGAATATACCAAAGCAATAGAATATTACAATCAGGCAGATTCATCGGTATCAGATTTTGCGATAAAAGAAGCATTGGCGGACGTTTACCGCCAAATGGGTAACCAGGCTAAAGCTGATGAAATACAAAATAAGGTTATTGAATTAATGACGAAAGAAGCACAGAGTGGTAATAATGATGCAAACATTGGCCACTATGTTGACAAAGAACTGGCCTACGCTTACCTAAAAATTAATGACTTCGAAAACGCTGAAAAACATGCCTTACTCGAGTACAACCGCCGTCCAGATAATATTGATGTAAACGAATGTGTTGCCTGGGTATATTACAGCAAAGGCGATTATGCAAAAGCGCTCCCTTATATAAAAACAGCTTTAAAAACCAATTCCAAAAACCCAACGCTGCTTTGCCGCGCAGGCCTCATCTTCGCAAAATCGGGCGACAAAACTTTGGCTAAAACAACACTGGAACAGGCTTTAAAAGCAAATCCCAATATTGGCGACAATTTGAAAACCGAAAGTGAGACTACATTACAGATGCTATAAAAAGCGCCTGCAAATAAAAGCAACCCGATTTTGAGCCAGCATCAGGTAATGCTATTAAAGTTTGCATGCACCTTAAGCTGCCAACGCTGTGGCAGCACTTTTTTACTTTTATTAATTTAGCGAAGCGGTCTAAATTACAGAATGTAAATTTGCAGAAATGCATCAGGCGAACAGAAAACTGTATTACAAAGAAACAAAACAAACATTCTTTAAATGAAAGCATTAACACAAATATCCTACACCAAAAGGCTGTTTGCTTTATTGTTTTTATTAATTGCTGTATTACCCGTTTTCGGTCATCCAATCAATATTACTATGGAACGGGCCCCGACAGAAGATGTAGTTTGGTTCTATTTTAAAATGGGTATTACCCATATTATTCCGCTAGGGTTAGACCATATACTTTTTGTAACCAGCCTTTGTTTACTCAGCAATAAAATATCCACTATTCTGTGGCAGGCTTCGGCTTTTACCGTTGCCCATACCATTACGCTGGCTCTAAGCATGCAAAATATTATTGCTGCACCCAGTCAGTTAATAGAACCCATTATCGCATTGTCAATCGTTTTTGTTGCAGTTGAAAATATCCTCCTGAATGGATTAAAACCCTGGCGTATACTGATTGTCTTTTTCTTTGGGCTGGTTCACGGTATGGGCTTTGCCAGTGCCCTGAGCGAAGTGGGGTTGCCCAGAAATAATTTTTTTACTTCGGTAATTGCATTTAATGTTGGGGTTGAAGTTGGACAGATTTCCGTAATTGCGCTGGTCTTTGGTTTACTCATACTTCCATTGGGCAAACGCCCAAATTTTAAAAAAGAATTTGTGTATCCAATATCTATTATCATTGCATTAATTGCCTCTTACTGGACAATTGAACGGGTGATGTTATTATAGCGATTTTTTTAATCCTCCGCTCCTAATTTGATTTTCGCAGCAAAACAAGCATTTAACAACTGATGGCGCAGCTGCATTTTAGTCAGAAAGTACAAGTGAGTGACACAACAGGCGATGCCAAAGGTACCCAAAGCTCATTCCCAAAAAATTATTACTTCATCTTTACAAAATCTGATCTTTTTGTTAACAGTATTGTTGTATTACTTTTACAATTTACAAAAATATTTAAATGGCAAAGCGCGGAATTATATTGATGAATTTAGGTTCGCCCGATTCTACAGAAGTAAAAGATGTACGTAAATATCTTATGGAATTTTTGATGGATAAAAGAGTAATCGATTATCCATATGTTTTTCGTTTGATGCTGGTTGGCGGCATAATCGCTCCGCTGCGGGCACCCCGTTCAGCCGAGGCTTATAAAAGGGTTTGGACACCGGAAGGATCACCGCTTATCGTTATAACAAAACAGCTGCAGCAGGCACTTCAGCCGTTAGTAGATGTGCCCGTTGAAGTAGCAATGCGCTACGGAAACCCCGGTATGCAGGAAGCTTTTGATAACCTTGTAAAAAAAGTTGACGGGCTGGAAGAAGTGATAGCCATTCCACTTTACCCACATTATGCCATGAGCAGTTACGAAACTGCGGTAGAACACGCAAAAACCGTTCATCAAAAACAGCAATATACTTTTGCCCTCCGGTTTATAAAGCCATTTTATAACGAGGCGCACTACATTAATGCGATGGCAGAAAATATTAAGCCATACCTGGCTCAGGATTACGACCAAGTGCTGTTCAGTTATCATGGCCTGCCGCAACGCCACATGAAAAAAGCAGACCCAACACATAGCCATTGCCTTAAAGTTGACAATTGCTGCGAAGTAGCATCGCCTGCCCATGCAACCTGCTACCGGCATCAATGCTGGACAACCACACAGCTTGTAATACAAAAATTACAGATACCTAAAGAAAAAACCGGCTTTGCTTTTCAGTCACGTCTAGGGCAAGAAGAATGGCTAAAACCTTATACTGCAAAGCGTTTGGAAGAATTGCCCCGCGAAGGAGTAAAAAAATTGATTGTACTTTGCCCAGCCTTTGTAAGCGATTGCCTTGAAACGCTGGAAGAGATTGCTATGGAAGGCAGGGAAAGTTTTTTGCATGCAGGTGGCGAAAGTTTTACACTTATCCCCTGTTTAAATATTAATCCACTATGGGTGCAGTCTGTAGCCACATGGATGAACGAATATGCTCTTGGAAATAAGGAAATGTTGCTGGCATAATTTGTAATTGCAAAAAATAAATACAATTATTGGCCCGGCAAATCAATGCTATTTAGCTTCCGTTGCGTCGCACTCTTGTACTGTATATCTTTATGAGGCGATGGGAGAAGATTGATTGTTAATGGTTGATGGTTCATAATTAATGGGCTATAGTTGACGGTTCAAACTTGATGTTCATTGTTCGATATGTTATTAATTTTTCATTTTCCCTTTTTCATTCTACATTTCCTCCATGTATCCTTATTTAAAAGCCTTACATATAATCTTTGTGGTTACCTGGTTTGCCGGTATGTTTTATATGCCCCGCCTTTTTATTTACAATACAGAAGCTGGTGACAAAGAAGAAACGGTAAAGATTGCATTGCGCGAACAGTTTGCCATAATGATGAAGCGTTTATGGTTTGGTATTACCTGGCCATCTGCGGTAATCACATTAATATTTGGCCTGTCTCTTTTGTTTAGCCCGGATTTTCAATGGTACACAATCATTTTTAAACCAGAAGGTATTTGGCTTTTATTGAAATTAATTTTTGTGCTTTTACTTTACCTTTATCATTTTTCACTTCACAAGATTTACCAACAGCAGTTAAAAGGAATTTTTAAATATTCCTCCCAGCAACTGCGTGTGTGGAACGAGGTGGCAACCATTTTTCTTGTATCAATCGTGATGCTTGTAACAGTAAAACAAACCATGAGTTTTGTTTGGGGTTTGGTTGGTTTAATTGGCTTTATTATTTTATTGATGAGCGCAATAAAAATTTATAAAGCATTAAGGAAGTAAGCCGCGAAAATTAAATGCATAAACAGTATTCATGAAAATTTATAATTATCTTATTTTATTCGCCTTGTTTAGTATTAGCTGTAACGGTAAGCAAGATGCTGATCTTGTTGTACACCATGCAACAGTTTATACGGTTGACAGCAATTTTAGTACGGTTCAGGCTTTCGCCGTAAAAGATGGAAAAATACTGGCAACCGGCAGCGATGAAGAAATAGATAAAAATTACCGGGCCGGTGAAAATTTAGATGCTGGCGGCAAAGTAATTTATCCCGGCTTTATCGATGCACACGCCCATTTTATACAATATGGCGAATCGCTGTTTTCAGTTGATTTAATTGATTGCAAAAGTTTTGATGAAGTAATTGAACGCGTTAATAAATTTGCCGCCGCACACCCTGATGAATTTTGGATCCGCGGTCGGGGCTGGGATCAGAACAAGTTTCCCGGTAAAGAATACCCACTGAACGACCAATTAAATAGGCTGTTTCCCGATAAACCTGTATTGCTGGAAAGAATTGATGGACATGCTTATATCGCCAATCAAAAAGCGTTGGACCTGGCTGGTATAAAAGCGGGCCAAAAAATTAGTGGTGGAACAATTGATACAAAGAATGGAGCACTAACCGGCCTGCTGATTGACAATGCGGGTGAACTTGTTACTTCGGTAATTCCCTACCCGGCCAAAGAACAATTTCAAAACTGGATGAGTGCAGCCGAAGCAAAATGTTTTGAACAGGGATTAACCACTGTAACGGAATGCGGGCTAAGTTATCGTGCGGTAAACATAATAGACACTTTGCAAAAAGAGGGTTTACTAAATATGCGATTATACGTAATGCTTACGGATGCAAAAGAAAACTTTGACTATTACCTGCCTAGAGGCCCATATAAAACCGACAGGCTTTTTGTAAAAGGGTTTAAAGTTTATGCTGATGGAGCGCTGGGCAGCCGCGGTGCCTGTTTGCTTAAACCTTATGCTGATAAGGCTGGTTGGGTTGGTTTTCTGCTCAATAGCAAAAGCCATTACGATTCTGTTGCATCGGTACTTATAAATACAGATTTTCAAATGTGTACGCATGCAATTGGCGACTCGGCAAACCGCGAAATATTAAATGTTTACAATAAATATTTAAAAGGAAAGAATGATAAACGCTGGCGGATAGAACATGCCCAGATTGTAAATGAAAATGATTTTGCCTTGTTTGGCAACGCATCTGTTATACCCTCTGTACAGCCTACGCATGCAACCAGCGATATGTATTGGGCGGGCAACCGCCTGGGTTTGGAAAGACTTAAAAATGGGTATGCTTACAAACAGCTACTGGATCAAAATGGCTGGCTGCCATTGGGTACTGATTTTCCGGTTGAAGACATCAGCCCTTTTAAAACCTTTCTGGCAGCGGTTTTCAGACAGGACGCCACTGGATTTCCGGCAGGAGGTTTTCAGTTTGAGAATGCGTTGAGCAGGGAACAAAGCATCAGGGGTATTACCATTTGGGCTGCCAAAGCAGACTTTTTAGAGAAAGAAATTGGCAGCATAGAACCTGGTAAAAAAGCCGATTTTGTTTTGCTGAGCCAGGATCTTATGAAAGCAGACTTCAAAGAAATATTGAATACAAAAGTACTGGCAACTTATAGTGGCGGTAAAAAAGTTTTTGGCGAATAACAGGCTTAAAACCAGTGACGCCAAAGCTAAATTGAAATTTAAGCCGATGAAAGGATTGCGACGCAACAGGTGATGACATGAAATACCAAAGCTGGTATAGAAATACGGACTATTAATTGCGCCATTATTTTTATAGCTTAAGGCCTAATGACAGATAGAAACTGCGCCCATTGGCAGGTAAGATACCCGGGCCTGGATAAAATGTAATTCTGCGGTTAAAATACTGCTCGTTGGTGAAATTATTAATGCCTCCTGATAAACGGTATTGCTTGGTGAATTGCCAGTTGAAAGAACAGTCCCAAACATGGTAGGCGGGGATTATGCCAGTGACGCCATTGGTACTGGAAACGGTGTTAAATGCATCGTTATAGGCTTTGGATACAAAGCTGTATTGAAAGTTTGCAATAACTTTTTTGTACTGCAACTGAATACCGGTTCTGTTGATCCACTCCGGGGAATTTTCTACATAATTGCCTTCTATATTGGTATTAAAGCCGGACCTGTTTATTTCGCCACTGGTATATCTTGAACTGTTATATGCTATGGAATTAAAAAACCTGATGTCGTTCTGATTTTGCTTTTTATCAATGATTTTAAGCAGCGAAAATTCAACATATAATTCTGCTCCTTTTGATACAGAATTACCGATGTTGGTGGTGAATAAATAGGACGAATTGTCGGGATTTTTCTGATTTATTAAGCCGATTCGATCGCCATAAAAAAGATAGTACACATTAACATCATAATGAAGAATATTGGTAAAATTACCTCTGTAACCCAGGTCAATATCGTACCCTTTGCTGTCTTTTAAATTTTCGTCAACTTTATCTACACGGTCGGCAGGTGTTGCGTTGGCGTATAGGTATGGTCTGTAAGCCTGCGAAGCGTTGCCATACAATTGACTGTACTGGCTAACCTGATATTGGAGACCTGCACCAAAAAGCGGAAAATTTCGTTTTCCCTTGTAGGAGACCGGAACTGTTGCGCTGCTGATAACGCCACTTAAGTCGGTTCTTATCATTTCGTAACGCACTCCGGGCGTAAACGAAAGTCTTTCATTTACCTGAAAAATATTTTCTATGAAGGCTGCATAGTTTTGTGTTTTAAGGCGCAGGTCATTACCAAAAGGTTGTACAAGCGTTAAATCAAAATCGCTGCCCGTGGTTCCAACACCTTTTTGTTTACGTTTCGTGAGCTGACTGAAAAAACGCAGCCCGCCCGCAAAGGTATTGCTCATGTTACCCGTTTTATAATGATGCAATATTCTTGCTTCGGTGGTAAAACCATTATAGTAATCCCTGTCTATTTGCCGGTGATTATAGCTGTTCAATGCAGTATTAAATGTGTCTGCAATATTGGGTGCATTAATAAATTGTACGCTGTTACGTTCCCCCAGAATTGCATGGGATGTAATTTCGAGATGGGTATTTGTAGAAAGATCGTAATTAAAAATTAAGGCGGGGATATTTATAAACGGCTGAAAATAATTTCTGGCCCTTACAGATTGTTTTGCATTTGCATTAAACTGCGCATCAGTAAGCCCGCCGGCAATTTGCTGCACATAATCCATCCTTGAAAATTGGAGAGAAATATTTGCTTTACTGCTGAATTTATAATTAAGGCTTGCATAATAGGCGTGATAATTAAAAGCGCCATTATCTCTCCATCCGTCGGTATGCCGATAATCGAAAAATGCGTAGTAACTAAATTTACCTTTTGTTCCGCCAACTGCATTGTAAGAATTTAAAAGGTTATTGCTACCCATGGTTTGCTCGCTTTCAATTGCAACCGGTTTGCTACTGTCGCCCTGCTTCATTATATAATTCATCATGCCTCCAAACTGAGGCCCGAACTGTAACGAAGCAGAACCGCGTACATACTGTACCTGCTGTACTCCCTGCAAGGGAACGGTGTAATGGTTTTCAGGATAACCAAAAATATCAGAGTTGGTAGCGTAGCCGTTTTGGCGCATATTCATTTCTATAGAGCGGTGCGCATCTGTACCACGGGTTCCTATATTTAACTGAGAGCCTGTGCCATCCATATCCCAGGTATTAAGGCCAGGTATTTTTGCAAAAACAGTGCGCACAATATTTTGAGAAAGGTTATCATTGTCGGCATCAATGTTTACTACATTTGTTTTTTTGCCGGCGAATATCAGCGTGCCGCTTACATCGGGCAGGTGTTGAAAATCTAAATTCTTTATATACGCGTACACAAGCACGCTATCAACTGATTTTTTTACAATAGTGTCATTTACATTTTGCGCATACAAAGAAAAAAAACAAATGGTTGATAAGATGAGTGTGGTAATTTTTTTCAATCTAATGGTGTTTTGAAATACGGTTATCAATAAAAAAAGATATTCCCGGCTTTGATGCTTTGTGGATCTTTTCTTCCCAGAAAGGCGGAACTCTTATGTTGGTGATTAATGGATGAATAGCCTGCAATAAAAAGTAATAATGGAAGATACATCACTTAGATTTTTACTTTAGAAACTGGTTATTGTTATGCTTACTTTTTGAAGTAATTATTTTATTGTACTACTTGTAACTGCTTTTCCCGCTCAATTATTTTTGTAGTTCCCGCAGCGGTATCTACCTCCTTGTATTCCCGATGCTGATCTTTGAGTTTTTCCGTATTCCAAAGTACTATGCCGGCAGAAATAAATACAATATTTTTTACAATATATTGTCCGGTTAACGTAAGCTGAAATGGTATCTTAAAGAAAATCTCATCGGGGAAAAAGAAAAGCGGTGTAAAAGTACAAACCATGTGCAGCAGCATCAATATCAAACATGGTTTGGTAAACTTCCCTATGATGAACAGCAACCCAATAACGCACTCCCAGGTGGCAAGCATTATTATGCTTACTTTATCTGGTATTATTCCAAATGTAAGCGTGTGTATGGTTTGAATAGCCATAAACTCAGCTGGGCTTACCCCCTGAAAATATTTGAGTGCACCAAACCACAGATACACAATACCTACACTTACTCTTAAGAAAGCTAATGAACTAAATAAATTTTTACTCTGCTCAGGCGTTATTTTGGCTTGCATGTACATTGTTTTATAACAGGCTTAAAAAATAAATTACCAGTAATAATTTATTGTTCTATCAAACAAAACAGCTAGCGAATTGGTCTTTGCCTGCCTATTATAAAAACGGCAAATCAAATACTAATGCCAGTAGAATTAAACGTGCTTTGCAACAGAATTACCCGGTTGCAAAGCACTTTAATACCAAGATAATAAAACCCATGTAGAAACAAAGGCTTTCTAACTAACTGCTTGTTTAAATTAGACAAAAACTATTTTCTATTTATATTTCATTTCAAACTTAAACTTCAAATAATTAATTTCTTCAAAATCTTGTATTTTTTAAAGATACAAGATTAGGTGTGTTCAAAAGCTTTGCATTTGCCGAGTTGTATTACCCAAAGTACAAGTGAGTGACACAACCGGGGTTCACCAAAGCGATACAGCTGGTTAACCTAAAACTATTTCAAAAGCCCAATAAGCCTAATTAAACTTTTCTTTCACAACCACATTTAAAAAAATACACCAAGCTATTTTATTCAGCGCCATCTGTTATTGCTCTGTGAACAGCATAGGCACCTATATTTTTTCCTACATCAAGACCCACTTCAATATCACTTCTATAATGAATGCCACCATATAAACGCGACAGTGCAGCTTCCTGCGCCATGGCATTGTAGGCATTTGCCCTTTCAGGTATAATATGTCCTAAAATAGTTGCAGCAGTTGCACTGAATATTGAATGGCCTGATATAAATGATGGAAAATTTGGTGTACCTGTAAGCGTTTTTATAGCAGGGTTCAGTTGGCCTGGACGGGGATTGAAATAATAAAATTTCGTGTTCCAGCAAACAATTGCTGCATCCATTTCTGCCATATTGAGCAATGCAAAATTTCTTGCCCATCTTACTTCGCTGTAATTTTGATTAACAAAATCCTCGGCTGCTATTTCGTTCCAGTGACCCGGCGGAGTTACTGTGCCAACTCCATCAGCCCATAACTGTATAATAGCTATTTTATCACTAGAAGGATTTTGTACAATATCGTATACCTCCTGTGTTTCTTTTTTCATCTGCTCGCTTCCTGTAGAAGGTGGCGGACCCGGGCGCAAAACATTTACCACCGTCAATGAATCGAAAAGGAAAGGTTTTACATTGCCAAAAAAAGGCAGCATAGGAGGGCGCACTGGCAATTCCAGGCTTATCCATGGTATTTGCCCTTTGCCGGATGTGGCAGTGGCAAGGCTATCCCATTGTGCTTGCGTACCTACAGCTTTTGATGTATTATCCGTTCTGCCTCTAGCCGCAAATAGGGATGCTATTTGGCGACCAAGTGTTTCGCCGGCAGTCCAGTCGCTGCGCACACAAGCACCGGAACCCATGGTAGCTAACTGTAATTCCTCTACTTTTTGATTGATGAATGCAATTTCTGTCGGGAATAGCATCTTCATCATTTCTGCTGTTACGCCAGCCAATACCGCCTGCTCTGATGGGTAAGAAGGAAGATCAGTTTTAACTGCAAGGGCATTGGCATTTATAATTGAATCAACTTTATACGGTGCGGCGCGGTTGTACAGCTTTTTATAATGCCATGCAGCAACCAATGCATCGTATTGTGCTGCTGCAACATAGGCATAAGCCCTTGCCGCGTATGGTGGATTAGAGAAAGGAAATTGCGGGTAGGCAAATGCATTGGCAGCAGTAGGGATGGGATAAATGCCATCTTCATTCTGGTAGGGCGGCAGGTTATGTTTGGCCACCAGTTCACGCATTATTTCATTCCATCTTAAAACAGCACCGGCGCTCCAGTATTTTATATTCTCTTTTTGTGCACCGGTTAAATTAAGCTGCAGACCTTTTATCTCGTTAAGCTCGCCTATATAACCGGGCAGTGTAATGGCTGATGGTACAGGCAATAAAAATGTATCGGGCCTGGTAAGCAATACGGTTTTCCAGCTACCTGCCTCCAGATCAATATTTGCTGGCGTTAATGCCGGGGCATTATATGTTCTGCCTTCAATATTTTTTGAACACGAGACCATGATGATAATTAATCCGCTAAAAAAAATTGCGGATATGGAAAATTTATTTTTCACCTCATTAATAATTTATTGGTTACTTGATTTTTTATTTTTCTTGTTGCTACCAGTTACATTAAAGGCGTAGAATACACCTGCTGATGCATATGCTGACTGGCCTACATTTCTGCCCGAAAGTGTATACCCTGCGTTCCCTACAAATGCTAATTGGTGCAAATTCTTTAAAGTGTATTTAAACCCCATACCAGCCGTAGTTACATTCATTTTATTACTTGCAAATGGCGCATCGTTTTTACGGATATCAAAACCCCCAAGGGTAGTCATATTCGACACGATAGCTTCTGCAATAAGATGCCCGCTTCTGTAGCCGGTCCTGAAGTTCCAGTTTACCACATCAGGCATTTCTACTTCATTGGTTAAATGCAACTCGGTGGTATAATAAGAACTACGGTCGAGCTTTATATTGTTCCGGTAAGTATAAGTACCAGAACCGGTAACAAAGAATTTACCCAGTTCGTAATCAAGTGTAATACGCCCAGCAACATTTGTGCTGTGCAAACCAATTGACATGGGTAAAAAATCGGGAGTGTAATCCGATACAGGAAGCGAAATACCCGCAAGCCCAAATACAGAAAGCGTTCCTTTGCCCACGCTTTTGGATACAGGCAACCATTTTAACCATAAAGAAAGATCCTGCACTCCTTTCAGTCCATGCAATGTACCTTCAGATGCTTTTGTTTGAATATAAGGCAGATTAAAAAGTACGTTTAAGTTATTTTTTATACCATAGTTACCCATAATACTAATTGTTTGAGTAGATACATTACCAAGGTTCAGGTTATCTCTCTTAAATGTACCTTCCCAATAATTCTTCCAGCTGCTGTAGCCGTACACGGCACCTCCGCAGAAATAGTTTTTACTCATCATAATAGCGTCCTGATCGGTTTGCGCAAAGGATGATTTTGTTATCATCGTTGACAAAATGATAAACAGAACAACGCTAAATTTTTTAAAAAAAGCTTTCATTGTTTAGTTTTTATAATTGCTTTAATTGAGCTTTTTTGGTGATTTAAAATTTTACTGCAAAACCAACATTTACCACATAGTCTGCAAAAGCAGCATCACCCTGCTTAAAAACGCCGGATGTTTTACTGTTTTCTTTATCTGTCACGCTCTGGGTTCTGTTCCTTACCAATGCGACAGGAACCGAAGCAAAAAGGCTTACTTTTTTAAAGCTGTAATTAATACCTGGCTCCAGAGACATTACGTAACCTGGTCTGCGAAAATCGCCGCTGCCTCCTATAAGATCATAGACAGGTATACCTTCCCAACGTAACCCCGCAGACACAGACAAACCTTTTACTCCATTAAAAGAGTAGTTAGCGCCAAACCTTGCCATGTATTGATCGGGCACACTGCAGATGGCTTCATTTGCAAGGGAGGGTGAAAGTGTTTCTCGGTATGTTCTTACCCCATTCTGCGCTCTCGGATTTATCAGGTAATAAAAATTACCATAAGCGTTCAGGTTTTTAGTTATGGTATAAAAAGTATTTAATTCTGCTGTTAAGCCTGTGCCACCATCGCCCAGTTGAATGGACTGATCAACTGTACGCAGCTCCTTTGTGCCGCCCGGGCCAACATTGTACCAATAGTCTTTGTAATTATCATCCCCGGTAGCAAACTTAATTCCCAGACCCAGCTGAAAATTGAACTTTTTACTTTTTGCCGGATCAAGCATCCAGCGGTAAACTGCAACACGTACATCACCCAAACCGGTAGCGTGCATCGTATGCCTCTCCTGGTAATTATTTACCCCGTTTACAAGCCCATGTTCGTACAATGAAGAACGCGAATTGGCCAATAATGGAACATCGATAAGTGCAGACCAGCGACTGTCAAAAACCCTGGTTAAGGCAAGGTCCAAAGCAGCAGAATGGTTTATTACTTCTGTGCCATTTGCTATTCTTGATGCATTGTATTCTTTACCAACAAAATGTTTATTCGATTTAAAATATCGCATGTTTGAACTAAATAACCAGCCGCTTTTTTGCTCGCCTGAATGCTGCTGTAATAAGCACGATGCGCCACTGCCTCGAATGGCAACACAACCCTGGGCATTTACATTTTCTGCAGAAATAATCATCATAAATATCCCTGCTGTAATTGATAATAGTTTTCTCATAATTTACTTTTTATTTAGTTTTTTTAAAATTAATTTATACAGGCGTACAACATTTAACCTTATTTTTTTTGAACCAAGCTGCATTGCTGCTATTAAGCCCGGTTGCGTCGCACTCTTGTACTTTTTTATACGTTATTGACCTTGTCCCCAAAACCGCAGCATTCACGCTAACAATTACCTGTAATAAATTCAACAACTGCGTAATTCATTTGATAACTGCTTTTTTGCAGCTCCGGCCCCGGGTACGGAAAGCTCGCTTTACGGGTTAATTATGTTATGCCACACAAGTGTCTGCCTTAGACACTTGTAACGATGATAGACGCAGCATAGCCAGAGGAACAAAAAAATTACTTTTTCTTCATGCGCAAACGCTGCACCACCAAATCGCCCAACGCTTTGCCTTCCTTAGCCCCTGCATTGCAGGAGTAGGTGTAATGGATGCCGCCATACACCCTTGAAATGGATGCTTCGTTGGCAGCTTCTCTTACAGAAGTAAAAGTGCGGTTGGGTATACCGAACTCGAGTTCGGATGAATCTGTGTAGGAAATATTATCGCCAAAAATATTAGTCATTACTTCTGCCGACGCAGCAGATATTGCAGCGTGCCCGCTGGTATATTCCGGAAACGGTGGAGTTTGAATGTATGGTTGCCACTCCGGGTTGTAATACTTGTTTATCACTGTTTCCGGACGAATGTAAACACTTCTGTATTTTTCATCCCAGCAACTTATAAAAGCATCAAAAAGAGCAATGGATGTTTCGGCGTAAGCATAAACAGTCGTGGAAAAATCTGCCTGTTGCTTTTCACCAATAATGCCCACAATATTCATCCAGTGACCGGGTGGCGAAAACTTTTTTGTACCATACTGCACATGGCCAACCACATTTAGTTTAAAAGGATTATCGTCCCAGAAATCAGCGATGGCTTTCTGTTCAGCGGTTAAACTATCCACTGTATTTTTTACATGCATCAGCGCGTTGTAATATTCACTTGATTTGTTTAGTGGATCAAATTTCAGCGGACGTTCAGGCATAAACTGCGAAGCAGAATCCATTACTAAAGTCCTTATTTCACTCCAGTGCGGCTCAATTCCCTGCGTGTACGCGGGTGGTGTGGGTACCCATGTTCCGGGCTCATTGGTAACAGTGTATTTGCTCGCAGAGCGTAGCTGTGCGTAATTATCATTCTTACTCCAGTTTAACACTGCATGAGATATAACATTTGCATAGTTGATGCTGTTGTCTAGCATTCCCGATGGCATGCCGGCGTCGTTTGCTTTCTGTATCAGGTCGTTCATATACACATCCATACTGCCTTCCGGAAATGTAACAGCGTTGCCAACTTTACAAAATGCCAGCATTGCTGCAAATTGAAAGTCGGGCAGTTTGGCCGGATCTGGTTTTGGCATTACAGGCATTTCTTTTAACTGGCCTGCAAGGGATATGTAGTTACTGTCTCCTGCTGCTACTATTTCATACGCGGCAATATTGGCGTATGCGTAATTGCGGGAGGCTACCATCGGCGCAAAATTATTTTCAAGTACTATGTCATTCAGCTTCTTAACCGTTTTTGAATACAGTAAAGGATCGTGCATAGACTTTACATACTCCATATTTGGGGTACATGAAGCAAGCAGCATAAGCCCGGCAACAGAAAACAGAATGTATTTATTCATTCATTGGAAAATAACTAAGTAAAACGATTTTTACGATTTTTTACTCCTTGCTGCTCAATGGCTGCAAAAATAATTGAGACAAAGCCAAACGACTTTGAAACACCAAAAGTGTTCAAAAAAAGCGTGATAGATTAATGACTGATAAATGGCAGAAATTAGCTAAAAATGTCTGGAGGTTGCCCGTGCATTGGAATGAACTGCTGAGGGCAGTTTGCTTCCGGCGATCCGCCGAAAGAAACGGATCCGGAAATTAATAAAGAAAGTTTGTATTGCTCATTAAGGTCAAAATCAGTGAGCATTTGTTTAATAACTTCAGTTTTTTTGTTGGTATCGCCCCCGGGCAGATCGTTTGTTCTGCCATAAAAATCGATGGCTTTGGCCTCGAACTGGGTTTTTTCTTCGTGCGGTATGCACAGATAGATCATGGTATCATTTACCAGCTTGCGTTTTACGTATTTGTAGGTAACGCCATTTAAGTTTATATCTCCGTCAACACGTTCAAATTCTTTCCAGCTGGTTTGATAAGGAAGATGTATCGGCGTTTTTACGGTAACCAGTTCCTCTTCATGGTAGTAGCCTTTGTCAAGCCTGGCCACCATAACCGCGTCTATTTTATCCTGCATATAATTAATCATAACCCTGTAACCAACGGTGTTGAACAGGAACAAAGTGAGGAGTAATATTGCAGTTAATTTTTTCAAAGCCGTTGCAAGGATAAGAAATTATTTATAAAATCTTAAGATAATTTTAGCAGGTATTCTTAAAACAACTCATTTTGTGGCCTGCCGTCGTTGCTGCCATTGGGCTTTTCTTACAGTGCACTCTTGTACGTTCGGAATTTTATGGAGCCTTTCCCAAAGTGAAGATTGAAGCCGGAATGGTGTTTACAACACCAGCAATGTTAAGACGATGAACGCTGCCAATGCAATATAGGATCACGATGATTTAGAGGAAGATAAGAGTGTATTTAAAGCTGAATATTGAGTCTGCATGCACAAGAGTGCGACGCAAGAAAAGGTCCCCAGGGATTTGATGCCCGGCTAAAAAAATTGTACTTGTAGTAAAAAAAAGCTGCTACAAAAATGAAACAGATTGTTATTCAGATGAGCTAATGCTTATATTTTAAAACTAAGGGGCACATTTACTTTTATGCTGAAATTGCGGCCGGTTTCGTAAACACCCTGCCTGCCGGTTACATTGTTAACCGCTGTATATTTTAACCTGCTGAGATGGTTTTGATAAGCCACATCGCCAATATTTAGTGCGGACAAATGAATGCTGCAGATACTTTTTCCTTTGCTGATGATCTCTGCACCTATGCCTGCATTTACTAGAAAATAACTGCAGGTTGAGGTTTCTGTATTGTAGCCTGTAAAGGGGTTATCCTGTTTTAAAGTATAATCGCCGTTTAAACTGCAATAAAGGTTCTTTAAAGATTTTCCTTTGCTTAAAAAATTGCCTTTTAGCTCTGTAATTAATTTTGCCGCAGGAATCAAGGGGATGTTTTTTGTACCATCAACTTCATTATTAAACTTGCCCCTTGTGTAAGAAAAAGTATTTTCGAAGTGCAGCCAGTCCAGCGGGTGCGGGTGAACGTCTATGTGAAATTCAGCACCGTACAAATGGGCATTTTTGTGATCGAAACGAAAAACATAAAACTGGTTGCCCGTTGAAGCAACTGTTAATAAAGAATCGCTGCCTGTAGTGTTAAGCACTTTTTCGTAGAAAATAAAATTGCTGATGTTGTTGTAAAAAATATTGCCGGTAAATGAAATGTGTTCTGTTGCTATTTCTATCCCGGCATCAGCCTGGGTACTTACTTCGCTTTTAAGGTTGTTGGTGCCCAATTCGTACCTGTTGGTGCCTTCATGAGCACCATTGCTGGCGAGCTCTGCAAAATTTGGTGCACGAAAACCGCGGGCTATATTCATTTTTAGGGCTATCTCACTCGTTGCCTGGTAGGCTAAACCTATACTGCCGGAAACATTTGAAAAGTTTTTTGCGAAGGAATTAAATTTTGTAACGCCATCAACAGCCATTGATTTGCCTTCGGCATGGCGGTTATCAATTCGTAAACCTCCACTAACTGATAATTTACCTTTAGTGTATTGGGTGAACGCATAGGATCCAATGTCGAACAGCGAGTAATCGGGTATAATAACTTCTAATGTTTTGTTTGTATTGGTTTGATACATTCCGTTAATACCAAAACTTGATTTAAAATTTTTTGAGGTAGTAACGTGAAATCTAACTGCATAGTTTACGGTTTTAAGATCAAAATAGGCATTAGGCGTATTTATTTCCGCTGGGTTTCCAAATTCTTGGCGCTGATTTCGTTGAAAGCCTAACACCAGATCGAGCCTGTCTTTACCCAGATTAAAAGCATTATCCGATGTTAATTTAAGGTGCTGGATATGCTGGAAAGGAACTTCGGGTTTAATTTGTTTAAAATCTTCGGAAGTGGCTATCGTCTGTTCACCATTGGGCAACTGCTTTAAAAATTGACCGGTTGTTGCGTCCCGTTCCCCTTCTACTATTCCAATATGTTGATCAAAATTGGTTACCAGTAAACGGCTGCTTCCCCATCGGCCACCGTAACCAACCATACCCCCAATATTTTTGTTATAAAATTTTGAATTAAAGACGTAATCATCGTATTTGTTTTTATAATCCTGTGCACCTTTATAGTCGCCATAGGCGTTCCAGCTAAATCCGTTTTTTGTACCCCCAATATTTCCATAAAAACCACGAAGTTGGTTATTGGTTTGGTATTCACTTTCGAGGTTTACTTTCAAGCTCCCTTCCGGTACAGGCAACTGCGATTGGATATTAATAACACCAGCTATTGCATCGCTGCCGTAGATGAGCGATGCGGGACCTTTTAAAACTTCCGCACGCTGCACGCTATAATCGTCTATTTCAATGCCGTGCTCATCGCCCCATTGCTGGCCCTCCTGCCTAATACCATCGTTTACAATAACTACCCGGTTATAACCAAGGCCACGGATGAAAGGCTTTGAAATGGCCGGCCCTGTGGTTAAAACAGACAGACCCGGAACTGATTTTGACAATGCATCAATAATATTGGAAGAAGTTGTGTTCAGCAGATCGTTATGCTTGATAATGCTTACCGGTTGCGGGTTTTGCCTTGTTCTTGTTGCAAAAGATACACCGGTTACAGTAACCGCCTCCTGTTCAACCACACTTGTTTGCAGAGCATAATTATGCGTTACGTCACCTGCAATTTCAATATTCTCAATTATGGAGGCATAACCCTGAAAAGATACTTCTGCCAGGTATTTACCGCTGCTTAAAGATTTTATTTTGTAGAATCCTTTATCATCGGTTATGGCACCCTTTCGCAGGTCCGGGAAATAAACGGTAGCACCGGGTAAAGGCAATCCAGTTTTTGCATCACTAACTATTCCGGCTAAAGAAGCCTGAACCGGTGTCTCTTCTCTGGCGGAATTAACTACATTTTTTTGTGCATCAGCCTTAAAAAACAACAACAATAACCCAATAAAAAAAACAGACACACAATTTCTCATTTATTATTTGTTACGTTGTTGCAAATGTAGGTTCCATTATAATATTTAATCCTGCGTTTTCATTTTTTAACAATTGAAGTTAACCAAAGGCGGAAAAGCGACAGCAGGTATTAGAAATGGCTATAGACTATTGTGTTAAAAAGCCTGAAACAAATCCAGATTTTAAAGCATCATTCCTATCCAGAAGATAGACGGATTGCAACCACCGCCTTGGCGGGGCAGCTGCAAGGAAGAAGCTATTTAAAGCATAAGCCGGTATTAAAATTTTAGTTTGTATTTTTTTGAACCCAGCTGTACATCTTTGTTGACCGGTTGTTGCGTCGCACTCTTGTACATTAATACGTTACGCGGCAATGGCTAAATGTTTATTAAAACACAACTGCTCATTCACAAATAAAAATTTAATTTTTTTAGCATCGGAATAAAGCAGCATTGTAATAAAAAAATTGTCTACTTTTAGAGGGTAATACTATTATTTACCTGCATGACTGAACAATCTATAATTGCCGGATGCCTGCAAAATGACCCCTCTACGCAAAGGGAGCTATATAACCGTTACAGCCCGCGGATGCTGTCGGTTTGTTATCGTTTTGCGCAAAGCAGGGAGGATGCTGAAGATATGCTTCAGGAGGGTTTTATAAAAGTATTTACCCAGATTCATACATTTCAAAACAAAGGTTCTTTTGAAGGCTGGATAAGACGGATAGTTGTTCACACCTGCATTAATTTTTTGAAAAAATACAAAAAACTTAATGAGAATGTTGAACTGGCTTTTGCGGGATATCTGGCAGTTAAAGAAGAAACAATTCCTTCGATAATGCAGGCAAAGCAAGTGGTGGAATGTATAAGGCTTTTGCCAATTGGATACAGAACGGTTTTAAACCTCTATGCAATTGAGGGATACAATCATAAAGAAATCGCGGAAATGCTGGAGATTGAAGAAAGCACCAGCCGCAGCCAATATACAAGGGCAAAAGTTATGCTCGAAAATGTTTTGATAAAGAAAAAAATACTGGAAAAGCCAGAAAAGGAATTGAGTCTTGCCGGAGCTTTTAAAAAATAAAAAGTAAAGGCGAGTAAGTATAACAACAACTAACAACTGCTTAGAGCTATTCGCTATGGAGAATGAGTTTTACGATAATGACTTCGAAAAGTTTCTGAAACAGGAAGCAGAGAATTATCGTATGTACCCTTCTGATCATATCTGGAGAAATATACAGCAAGAAGTTCACGGATATCAGAAATGGCCTGCACTGGGTATAATATCAATTTTTGTCATTTCAGCCCTGTTGATAGGTACGGTATTGGTAAAACCGCATTCTCAAACTGCATTAGTTGCATCAACATCCATGGGTACAACTGTTGAAAACAATAAACGTGGAGTGAGTGACAATCAAACTACCTCCGGCGAGAAAAAATACCTAAACCACATCAGTTCAGGAAATATCAACAACGAAATTGCCGAAACAGGGATTGCAAAAAATAAAAATTTAATACTATCAGATGCTGTATTGGTTTCCAACGAAACCGTTTCCAATGAAATAAATGACAATTTGAATCAGCCTGCAAATATTGCTGAAGCTTATGAAAATCAGGCAACTTTTACTACTGCTGTGGCCGTTGAAAAAACACCTGTTAATAAAACTGGTAATTCAGGCAAAGGAAATAATGTAATTTCGGTAAACCCTGACATTACCAAACAAGATATAACCCAGGCTGCCAATATACAGGCCGAAAAAAATTCTGGGACTAAAATACCTTTTTCATCAAATACACTCGAGGCGGATTTAATAGCAGCCTCGTTAATTAAGAATTCTTCATTTCATCAAAAAATAGATTTCTCAAAAAAGCATTTTGACCTTTCCTATCTTTTTACAAATATGTTTGAGTTTACGGAAACAAAAAATCCGCAAACTCAGTTGAATTTTGGTTCTTATGTAAAAAATAACAGCACAACATCACCCTTGTCAAAATTTAGTGGAAAGAAATCAAAATTTGATTTTCAGGTTTACGTAACGCCTTCAATCAGTTATCGTAGATTGATTGATGACTACAACGGCGAACTCTCACGGTCGTACATAACAGCACTGCCATTTGCTGCAAATTATGTGGTAGACATAAACAATATCGTGAAACATACGCCTGCGGCCGGTTACGAGTTTGGCTTTTTGCTTGGGTATAATCTAAACAGCAAGTTGGCTATACGATCTGGTTTTCAGTTTAATATGCGCCAGTACAATATCAATGCATTTGTACATAATTTTGAACCTGCCGCAGCATCTTTGTTAACTGGTGTAATAGTTGAGCCTAACTCTATTACAGGATTTAGAAACATATCAGGGAGCGAGCCCATAGTTCTTAAAAACAGGTACTACGAGGTAAGCCTGCCAATAGCCATAGATTGGCGGCCAATTAATAAAAGGCTGGCTTGGGGTATGTCTGCCTCCATACAACCAGACTACACTTTTGATAAGGAACCATTTATTGTTACCACCAACTACAAGAATTATAAAGATGGTTCACAACTCATACGCAACTGGAATATAAATGCCAGCTTTGAAACGTACATCGGTTATAACACAGGAAAATACAGGTGGCAGTTAGGCCCACAGATTCGCACCCAGCTTTTGCCAAGCCTTTCAAGCTCATATCCAATAAGAGAGTATCCAATAGACTATGGAATAAAACTTAGCCTAATAAGAGCGTTAAAATAATTCAACTTTATCATCGCCTAAAAATTTTAATTTCTACTTTCCGTTTTAATTACAACGGTAGTTTTTTTGCCAAAACCTACTATTTTATTCAGTTGCTGCATTTTGCCAAATTTATAACAAAGCCCTGAAGAGTGCGACGCAACGAAGCCCAATAGCGGCAATTAAGCCAGGTACAAAAGAAAAAAATATTGCCAATTGTAAATTTATAAAAATATTAGCCAAGGGCCGGTACTACTATTTAGCTTTGCTTGCGTCGCACTCCTGTACATCATATCTTTATTAAACAACATGTTTATCACTTTCTTCCGTTATAAAAAATTGTATTTTAGACGCCTGGTATTTTTCATTTTGCTATTTGTTACAGTAATTATATTTTCCTGTTCAGAACCTAATACGCAAAACGCAGAAGCTAAACTTCCTTCCAGTGATTCCTCGGTATTTTATCCTGTACAGGATTTCTTTTACCGGGAAATAAAAAACATCAAAGACTCCGCCAAACTAATAACTCTAATGACAGAAAACGATGGACAAAAAGACTCTTCCATTATAACAAAAGCACAATTAACCGAATTGGCCAGACCATTTTTCGAAAACAATATTTCTAACCTCTCAGTTAAAAAATATTACCGGGAATCAATTTTTCAGGATGAAACAACCGGCACTTATACTTTTGATTACAGCTCAGTAAATAATTCGTTACCGCTTCAAAATATGCAGGTATTGCTGGATAAAGAAAACCAACAGGTGAAAAGGGTTTTTATCTCTCAGGTAAAAGCCAGTGGAGACACTGTAACTGTTCAAAAACTGGGTTGGAAAACCGGTGAAGGGTTTTTTGTAAACAGCAGCCAGCAATTGAGTGCGAATAAAGAAACTGTTACGCAAATTACTGTTGTATGGAAGGATAACAATTAATTTTGTTGCCAATTATGACGGCAAAAGAGTTTCAGCAGTTAGCCCACACCATACCACACAATCCTGGTATTTATAAATATTTTGACGTACATAACGAATTACTTTACGTAGGCAAAGCCAAAGATCTTCGCAAACGCACAGGTTCTTATTTTTCAAAAATATATACCGGTTATAAAACACACGAACTTGTACAAAGAATTAAACGCATAGAATTTACCATTGTAGGTTCTGAACAGGATGCATTTTTGCTCGAGAACTCACTAATTAAAGAGTATCAGCCCCGGTTCAATATTAATCTCAAAGACGATAAAAGTTACCCTTATATTGTAATTAAAAAAGAGCCGTTCCCTCGCATTTTTCTTACCCGCCGAAAAATTAATGATGGCTCAGAATATCTTGGACCATTTACTTCGGCAGGTAAAGTAAGAGAACTTATAAGCTTTATAAAACAATTTATCCCGCTAAGAACCTGTAGGCTGCCGCTCAATGAAGAAAATATAAAAAAGAAAAAATTTAAAGTCTGTCTGGAATATCACCTGGGCAACTGCAAAGGGCCTTGCGAAGCGCTTCAATCAGAACAGGATTATTCCGACGGCCTACAGCAAATAAAACAAATGCTAAAGGGTAATCTGTATCCGGTTATCCAGCACTATAAAAAAGAGATGATTGGTTTTGCTGCAGGTCTTCAATTCGAGAAAGCCGATTTGATAAAAAAGAAAATAGATTACCTGGAAAATTACCAGGCCAGATCCGTAATTGTAAGCAAACATCTTAACAACATTGATGTATTTTCTATTTTAAAAGAAGAACAATCGGCTTACGTAAATTATTTAATGGTGCAAAACGGTACTATTGTTCAAACGCATACTGTAGAACTGCAGCCAAAGCTGGAAGAAACTGACGAAGAAGTTTTATCGTTTGCCATTCTTAATCTGCGTGAAACATTTAACAGCCTTTCAAATGAAATAATCGTCCCTTTTCAGATACAATATCCGGATGAAGCAGCTTTAATAACAGTACCAAAAGGAGGAGAAAAAAAACAGCTGCTTGACCTTTCGCAAAAAAATGTTGACTATTATAAGGCAGAAATAAAAAAGAAAAAAACACTACAAATGGAAGGCCGTACAGACATGCAAAAAAAACAAGTGTTGTACCATTTACAAAAAGAACTCCAGCTGCCGGAATTACCCGTTCATATCGAATGCTTTGACAACTCAAATTTTCAAGGCAGCTTTCCTGTTTCGGCAATGGTATGTTTTAAAGATGGTATTCCCAGTAAAAAAGATTACCGACATTTTAATGTAAAAACGGTAGAAGGTATCAATGATTTTGCCACCATGAAGGAGGTAGTTTACAGGCGGTATAAACGCCTGCTCGATGAAGATGCATCTTTGCCACAATTCGTTATTATCGATGGCGGAAAAGGTCAGCTTAGTGCAGCAATGGAGAGCATCAATGCACTTGACCTCGCTAAAAAAATAACAGTGACTGGTCTTGCAAAAAATGAAGAAGAACTATTTTTCCCAGGCGATAATGAATCTATAAAATTGCCCATGAACAGTGACACACTTAATCTTATCCGTTATATCCGCGATGAAGTGCACCGTTTCGGCATTACATTTCACAGAAATAAAAGATCAAAGGGTACCTTTAAAAATGAGCTTGAGCAGATAAAAGGAATAGGTAATAATACAGCAACACAATTATTAAAATCATTCCGGTCAGTAAAGAATGTCAGCACGAAAAAAGAAGAGGAGTTAGCTGAAATAATTGGGGGTTCAAAAGCAAGACTTGTATATAACTATTTCCAAAAATAAAAAGGGGCCCGGATTAATATCCAACCCCGTTTTAAAATCCAATATCCTATGAAAAACCACAACAAAACTAATACATAATTAATCAAACACAAATTTATTTTGAGCCATAACCCAGCACTCATTTCTTTTTTAAATTTTTAAAAAAATTGTGAACCAAACACATTTATTACTATTAAGCTTTTCTTGCGTCGCACTCTTCTACATTTTTTCCATTACTCAACAATTCCCAGTCACCAAAAAAACTGCTGGCAACAGGTTTTTAAAATCTCTTACCGGGAATCATTCCCGTTTAAAAATCATCTAAAAATCGGGTCTATCCTGGTAAGCTGCTTTCTAAGCTTTGGGCCCGGCATAATTTTTTTTGAAAGAATAAGCCTGTAATTACCGGTTTCCAGTAAATAATTGTTTGTTGAAGTCTCTCCCCGAACCGGTAATTTATTACCCACCCAATTCGCACTAATATTCCATATTGAACTGTTATAACCTGCCGCCAATCTAAAAATTGCAGAAGGGTTAAGATAAAAATTATGGCTGTTATTACCGGGGCTATTTTCTGTAGTAAATTCAAGATTAAGATTACTGGTAAGTGAACCTGTCAAAAAAAAATGGTGTTGAAATACCAATGTGTAGGCATAACCGGCACCTGGTCCAAAACTAAAATACCTTAATTCATCTGTGCCTGCCTGTGCAAATTCATTTTCAACATTGTGTGGCACAAAAGCACTATCCGCTTTAATTTTTCCATAATGTATTTCACCCCCCAACAGAAAGGAACCAGCAGATTTCTTTTGCCAACCATCTTGTATAATAGCTGCCCTGTACGAAAATTTATTATTATTTATTACCCGGTAAGCAGCCAGGCCAAAAAGATTTACATTAATATCAGGTCGAACATAATAATTATCAAATGCTGGTGCCACATACCCTTTTGGCTCTAAATAATAGCCTTTATAAAATTGCCCCAACCAATCTATCGACCATCGGCCAGGATAAAAATGTCCCTGCAGATCAAGGTACTTTGTTTTTCCCTGTCCGAGGTCAGGATTCAAAAATCCAAATCCATACGCAAGGTTGAGAGAAAATTTTTGATAGGTTACACCCACTCCCATATTTAACGTTGTATTTGAGCGGTAGCCTAAATCATCTGTTTTTCCATCAGACCGTATTTTAAAATCTGTATATTTTCTTGAAAAATAAAACCTGGTCGTAAGCATTTTGGGGTAAACCTGATAATAGCTTGTATCAATCGCTGTATTGTCGAAGGTTTGTGATATTGCAACAGTTGGCAGAAAAAGCAATGCAATAATTTTTGCAGCAAGTAAATATGAAAAAATAAAACGTCTATCTCCCATTGATTCTTATTCAAAAATGTAAAACAATAGTGTTTACATTCAATAGCAAAAACCAACCCGTTTATTAAAGCCCGTACTATTCAATAAACTTAAACGATTGAATTTTCCCGAATTGTGAAGATTTTTGAGGAAAGTTTGGGTGCCTCTTTTTTTAAAAAGATGCATTAAAGGCATATTTAAAAATGAAGATACTTTTCCAAAAAGCTTGTCTTGTACTTCAATAAGATCATTGAATAGGTCATGTGCAGTTATTTTAATTCGATAGGCTGACAGACGAACTTAACTGAGATTTCAATTCATCTAAAAAAACAGACAGTTTTAAGTCCTGTTGGTTCAAACGAATTTTCAGCATATTTTAATACAAAAAAAAAGTACAGCTGATTATTGTTGCCCTTGCAGCCAACATTTTGCTGTAGACATTACAACAATATATGCAAACCACACGTCAACCGTATCAGTTCCCATTTCAGCTTTAAAAATAAGGTATAAGCATATGCTTAATATTATCGAGTGGCTACACCGCCTGCCATAAAGCCAATAAATGCGTATCAGAGATTTTGGCAGATTTTAAAGCAAAGGTATATGATGAACCTCCTCATTATAACCATTCACCAAAGCAACTATGCTTCTTTTTTAGCTTCTGCTTTTACTGCTTTTGCGGGTCTGGCAACACGGCTTTTACCAAAAGAACCCTTGAAAATTTTACCTTTTTTCGTTTTTTTATCTCCTCTGCCCATGACTTTTTTTTATTTTTAAATTATTAAGGGTGCAAAAATGCAAAAAACTATCCAAACAAGCGGTAATAAAAAAGCAGAAGAGTTTTTTCTTCTGCTTTTTTATTGCACTAAGCCCGAAAATTACATTTTGGCGCTAAGTTCTTTACCTGCTTTAAAACGTGCAACCTTTTTTGCTTTAATCTTTATAACAGCACCTGTTTGAGGATTGCGGCCTGTGCGGGCAGCACGCTTAGATACAGAGAAGGTACCAAACCCAACAAGGGTAACTTTACCTCCGCCTTTTAATGTTTTTGTTACGGCTCCAACAAAAGAATCGAGGGCACTGTTAGCCTGCGTTTTGTTAATGCCTGCATCTTCAGCAATTTTGGCAACCAATTCAGCTTTGTTCATGATGTGTTTATTTTTTTAAGATTATTAACAGCAACAAATTTATTCTGTTTTAATAACCGACAAAATTTTTTTTATGTTTTTACAGATTTTAAAATTTCCGTAAATCCGCATGGGTAAAGGGTTACAGCCAATGTTCCATTTGAATTTCTTCTTTATGCCGAACCTGCCATCTGCCGAAACCCCTACTGGCAAAGGGTTTTAGCGATTATAGGCTGTAGTATAGTACCAAAGCGGGTTTACCCATAATATAACATTCTGTTGCATGAGCCGAAATTGATAGTAAAATGTTTCCACGCTTAATACACTATCTGCATTAACGTGCGGAATGCTGTAACCTGCTTGCCCCATAAATCGATAACAGCCTGCCGCTTTTTTGCTGCGTGAAGTTCTAAATACCTGTCATAATCTGATTTGCTTTGTGTATAATACTGTATGGCATAGGTGGGCCCTTCACTTTCATCTATTTCTAACAGGCGAACTACCTGGTGTTTTTTAAAACAAGCTGTTGCCATTACATCTGGTATATGAACACTTAACATCCAGTGGAGCCAGGCCTCGTGAATGTGCCAGTTAACATTGGTTGTTACATTGTAGATAAAACCGCCGGTATCTGTATCGTCGTTTACATTATGGGCCATTATTATGAATCTATTTTCTGTTTTAAATTTCTTATGATGCTTTACTTTAAACTAATTGAGTACTAATTGCTGACTGCAACTTGCCGAAAAATGATTTTGAGTACAAGAGTGCGACGCAACGATGTTTAATTGAAATAGAACTGCCGGGCCCAAAAATCATTACTTTAATTCTGCATATATAGGGCAATGATCGCTGTGCTTTATATGGGGATAAATTTTTGCATCTGTAAGCCTCTCTTTTAAATTTTGCGTAATGCTGATGTAGTCTATTCTCCAGCCTTTGTTCTGGAGCCTCACGGATGGAAACCGCTGGCTCCACCAGCTGTAATGGTGGGCAGCATCTGGATTTATTGCGCGAAAGGTATCGATAAAACCATGCGATAGAAATTGATCCATCCAGGCTCTTTCTTCGGGTAAAAAACCGGATGATTTTTTATTGCCTTTAGGATCGTGTATGTCTATTTCTTTGTGTGCAATATTATAGTCGCCGCAAACAATAAGTTTTTTTCTTGTTTGCTGTATTTCTTTCAGGTAATTAAAAAACTCATCAAGCCATTGGTATTTATAAGCTTGTCTTTCCTCGCCACTTGTTCCTGAGGGATAATAAGCGTTTACAATACTTACATCGCCAATATCTGTGCGTATTACTCTTCCTTCAAAGTCGCTTTGTTCAATGCTGCTGCCGTAAACAACATTATCCACTTTTAATTTAGAAAATATAGCTACGCCACTATAGCCTTTTTTTTGTGCGGAGAACCAGTAAGTATCAAAACCCAGTGCTTCGATTTCTGCAGTGTCCACGTTTTCTTTTTCGGCTTTAATTTCCTGCAGGCAGATTACATCTGCAGGGTCTGTTTTAAGCCAGTCAATAAATCCTTTTTTCATTGCCGCCCTTAATCCGTTAACATTGTAGGAAATAACACGCATTACAAATAATTTAGTGCAAGATAATTTACAATAAAGAAACCCATTCATGAACTTTAATTTTTTCTGCAAAACATCATGAGCACTCCACAAAGAATTATACCTGCTAAAAAACATGTTTACCTGGAAGGGCCCAAAAGCCGTTCCTACGAGTTAAAGTTTGTGCTAAAAGTATGCTGGCAGTTTATAAGAGGCATAAGGGCGCTGCATTTTGTAAAGCCATGTATTACAGTATTTGGCTCGGCTCGTTTTAAAGAAGACCATCCTTATTATGCAGCTGCACGTGATTTTGGCAAACATATAGCCCAACTGGGCTTTAGCACTATTACAGGTGGCGGCCCCGGTATTATGGAAGCCGCAAACCGCGGCGCTTTTGAGAACGGCGGAATGTCAATCGGGTGCAATATTGTTTTACCGCATGAACAGACAGAAAATCCTTACGTACACAAGTCGGTAACATTCGACTATTTTTTTGTACGAAAAACTATCCTAATAAAATATTCCTATGCATTCATTATTATGCCGGGCGGTTTTGGAACAATGGATGAATTCTACGAAATTCTAACACTTATACAAACAGGTACCGTAACACATTTTCCTATCGTGCTTTACGGAACAAATTATTATAAATCCTTGATGGAAAATATCAATTTTATGGCTGAGCAGGGAACAATCTCGAGGGAAGATATGAACCTGGTTTTACTTACAGATGACATTGACGAAGCAATAGCACACATCAAAAGTTATATAATTGACAATTACAAAATAGTAAACCGTATTCCTTATTCATGGTTATTCGAAAAGAGATAAATTTTTTGTACCGGGCCATGGTATTTCAATTGGTCATCGTCGCGTCGCACGCTTGTACAGTAGAATTGGATGTAACAATTGAAACCAAAAAACTGAATAAATGCGATCACGCATTTGCAGATATTTTGTTGAACCCTGCCGGCGTAACTTTTCTTTTAAAAGTATGCAACAAGAGCTCCGAACTTTTTTTATAGAAATATATATAAGGCCTGGCTAGGCTCGACAGCAGGCTTTTATCCGGTCTTAATAAGGGATTTTCAAAATACTCAGCCTGTTTTATACTAAACTGCACCCGGCCATTTTCTAAACCATCAATAGCAGCAATACCATGCAGAACAAAACTGTAAGGCATCCCTTTTTTATAGAAGTGAAGCTCGGCAGCAAAAACATTCCAGTTATTATCGGTAACAGGAAAATAATCTGTTTGAAAAAAAAGTGTTTGTTCGTCCAAGAATGTAAACCCGGTTAACCTGCTTACTGGCAATCTTTCAGATGATTCGTTGTAGCAATAAAACATTGCTTGGCCAAGTTGGGTTGCATACTCAATATAAGGTTGCGGTTTCTGGCGGTGTAGTTCCATAATTTTGAAACGTTTATAGTTTTGAGACAATTAATTCATGGTGTTTGATGCTTTCGCCTAAAACTTTTTACAAGTTACGTTTGTAAAGGATTTGTTGAAACTAAACTTATTCACATTTTTATCCTACGGTTGCAATAAAACTCTTGTTAATTACGTAACGAACCATATAGTCGGTTTTAAATTATCGCAGGAAACAGCGAATACCACCAAATAAATATTTCAGTATTTCCTTATTCACTTAAACCGCTTATTTTCGTTTTTCGTTTTACTCATTAATTAAATAACGGCCAATGATTGCAGCGCTGGCAAAAGGATTAGCACTTGGGTTACTGCTTAGTATTTCTGTGGGGCCGGTTATTTTTTCTGTTATTAAACAAAGTTTGAGTAATGGACATAAAGGCGGCTTTGCTTTTATTGCCGGCGTTTCTGTAAGCGATATAACCTGCGTACTAATCTGTAACCTCTTTACAGCATTGTTTCAATCTGTATTAAGCCACGAAGTAATACTTGGTGTTGCGGGTAGCATCTTCCTTATTTGTATGGGCGCCTACAATATTTTTTTAAAAAAGGCAGGCGTAGCAGTTAATGGACCGGTAGCCTTAAAGAGTATGAGTAAAGGGGACATGATCGGTATTTTTTTATCGGGCTTTTTTATGAACCTGCTAAACCCCGGGGTACTTATCTTTTGGATTGCTGCATCGGCTACAATTATGGCAGATGCCCAGCAACAGCCAAACCCCATCCAATACAGGGTAATTGTATTTGCTGTTTGTCTTTGTTTTGTTTTACTTGCAGACACTGCAAAAGTTATGCTGGCAGGCAGGATCCGCGAAAAACTAAACCCTCATAATATTCATATCATCGACCGTATTTCGGGGCTTATTTTTATTGGGTTTGGCGTTGCCTTAATTTATGGCATACTTACACACACGTTACCATAATTATTTAACCAAATATTATTTTAATGAGGCATATTTTTATGCTATTAATTTATTTGTTAAACAGGGCCTGGTATTTTCTAATGCTGAAAAGATTTATTAACAGCGGACAGCTTTTTGGTGAAAAAGGGCTCATTTTTAAAAGCTACATTGCAAATGCCCAATAAAGATATAATTGTACAAGAGTGCGACGCAACGGATGCTTAATCAATGAACATCAGCCGGGCTCATATTGCCTTTAAAAAATAACCGGTGCTAAATTTTTTTTATGCAAAAAATTACACTATTTCTCTTTTTTTATCTGCTCTTTACCTCTGCAAAAGCACAGTCTGGCGATATGCTCGTTTTAAAAAAAGGCAACAGAACCGAACAACGTTTTTTTGGTGGCTCTTTTATTGCTATTCAGTTAAAAAGTAAGCAGTGGATAAACGGTTACCTAACAAAAATAAAAAATGATACAATACAGATTTTACCAATAGTTGAAAAACCGGCTGTAAATTTTTTAGGTATGGTGGTAACAGACACGGTACTGCTAAACCCCATGAAAATTCCCCTTAAAAATATTTATGCAGTACCAAAAGAAGAAGCTTTTATTTTTATTAAAAACGGGAGCCTGCTGCAAATTTTGGGTGGCGGTTATTTGCTGCTCAACATTATAAATACCGCTTCTTCCAAGGACCCTGTTTTTGGAAAAGACAATATTGATAACCTTGCCATTGCCGCGGGTGTTTTAACTGTAGGTACGGTTATGCACCTTACACATAAATCAACGCATTTACTTGGTAAAAAATACCGTCTGCAAATTGTTCAGTTTTCTACTCCTTCATAGTATCTTGAGCCGGTAATTATTTAGTACATGTTTAAAAAGATTTGGTACTTTACAAAACGTATTTTCCTAATTGCTTTTGTTACTTCTTTCCTTTACCTGCTGCTGTGCAAATGGGTTATGCCGCCTGTAACGTTTACCCAAACAGGCAGCATCATTGATGGCTACGGGCTTAAAAGAGATTATGTAACCTGGGATCAAATTTCGCTCAATGTAAAACTCGCCGCCATTGCAGCAGAAGACCAGTTGTTTACTGAACACGATGGCTTCGACTGGACGTCTATCCAAAAAAGTTTAGATGCAGATCCGGAGAGTTCAAAAAGGCCCGCAGGTGCTGCCGCCAGTACCATTAGCCAGCAAACATCAAAAAATGTTTTTTTATGGCAGGGCGATGGCATTACCCGTTATTTTCGAAAAGTTCCGGAGTTTTATTTTACGCAGTTAACCGAGTGGATATGGGGCAAAAAACGCATACTCGAAGTTTACCTTAACGTGATTGAGATGGGCAAAGGCGTGTTTGGAATAGAGGCGGCTGCGCAGCAGTATTTTCATAAACCGGCAAAGAACCTTACCCGAACCGAGGCTGCGCAAATAATTGCCTGCCTGCCCAACCCTAAAGTGTATACGGTAAAACCGCAAAGCCGTTATGTAGCCAACCGGTCGCAGTGGATTCTAAGGCAAATGCGCAATCTGGAAAGCGATCCCAATATTGAAAAATTAATTAAATAATATAGTAATTTTTTTGAGCCCGGCATTTGGGTTTTCATGGCATCGTCTCTTGCGTCGCACTCTTTTGCGTTCAGAACATTATTAAGCAATGTGCTCATCTGTTTGGCTTTAGCCAAAAGGTACAGGCTATTCTTCAGAACAAGATTGCCTCCACCGCACTGGCGGGGTAACCTGCAACAGAAGCATTATCTCCGTTCTGCAGTTTGGCGAATAATAACTTTCAACTCCTTATTTTTGTTACTACAAAATTTGCGTATGAACCAAATCAGGAATAACTGGAGCATTGAGGAGATCAACGAAATATACAACTCGCCGCTGCTGCAATTAATTTATAAAGCAGCCACGCTGCACCGCGAATACAACGATACTGCCGAAGTTCAGGTGTGTACTTTATTAAGTATCAAAACTGGCGGCTGCAGTGAAGATTGCGCTTATTGTCCGCAGGCGGCGCGTTACAGCACGGGTGTTGATGTACAGGCGCTCATGAAAAAAGAAGAAGTTTTGGAATACGCACAAAAAGCCAAAGATGCAGGCAGTACAAGGTTTTGCATGGGCGCTGCTTGGCGTGAAGTTCGCGACAACCGCGACTTTGACCGTGTGCTCGATATGGTAAAAGGTGTAAACGAAATGGGTATGGAAGTTTGTTGCACACTCGGTATGCTTACCGAAATGCAGGCAGAAAAATTAGCAGATGCAGGTTTGTATGCGTACAATCACAATCTCGATACCAGCAAAGAACATTACAGCGAAATAATTACCACACGTACTTACGACGACCGTTTGCAAACGCTGGATAATGTGCGCAAAGCCGGTGTTACTGTATGCTGCGGCGGCATTATTGGCCTCGGCGAAACAAATGCCGACCGTATAAAAATGCTGCACACTTTAGCCACTATGCCAGCGCATCCGGAGAGTGTGCCCATTAATGCACTTGTTGCTATAAAAGGTACGCCACTCGAAAATAATAAGAAGGTGGATATTTGGGATATGGTGCGCATGATTGCTACTGCCCGTGTGCTGATGCCCGCTACCATGGTGCGTTTGAGCGCAGGCCGCACCGAAATGAGTATTGCCGAGCAGGCGCTTTGTTTTATGGCCGGCGCCAATTCCATCTTTGCCGGCGATAAGCTATTAACCACACCAAACCCAAGTTTCGATGAAGACAATATGATGTTTCAACTGCTGGGTTTAAAACCACGCGAATCTTTTAAAGCCGAGAAAGAGAAATTGATGGAAATGGCTGACGTATAATATTTTTTGAGCCGGGCGACCGAATATTAATAAAGCTTCTGTTGCAGCTTGCCCCGCCAAATGGCGGGGTTCGTACCCTGGTACAGCATAGCAATATTGGAATAATATTTAGATTTGAATAAGCTGAATATCGGCAATTCTAAAACCTGTAAGCATCGTATGCCTTACAGGTTTTTTACTGCCCGTTACAAATTTATTAATACTGACATAAAGTCTTTGTGGCTGAACCATTATTCCGTTGGTGCATTATTTGATGGGTGAAGAAATTCCTTTTAATTTCAGCAATTATTTTTCAAACCAATTTAGTATGAAGATTCTTTTACAATATCTTAAACCTTATAAATGGACGGTGTTATTTACGCTGCTTTTAGCGGCCATCAACCAGACCTTCTCCCTGTTCGATCCAATGATATTTGGTAAAGCCATCGACCTTTTTGCAAATGATCCACACAAAGTGGTGGATGGTGCACCACGTACAGAAGGCCAGTATATCAGTGGCATAATGGTGTACCTCTTTCTGCTCGTAGGTACTGCAATGGTAAGCCGCATTGCCAAAGCTTTTCAGGATTATTTCTCCAGTGTCATCATCCAGAAATTTGGTGCAAAAATTTTTACCGATGGCCTCAAACATAGTATGCGCCTGCCTTACCAGGATTTTGAAGACCAGCGCAGCGGCGAAACATTATCCATACTTACCAAAGTACGCAGCGATACAGAAAGGTTTATCAGCAATTTTATAAATGTGGTATTTGGTGTTGTAATAGCAATAATATTTGTAAGTATTTACTCGCTTAAATTACACTGGAGTATTATTCCCGTTTACTTTGGAGGCACTTTGGTTATAGGGTTGGTAATGAACTTTCTCAGCAAGCGCATAAAAGTAATACAGAAAAATATTTTAAAAGAAACTACCATGCTTGCAGGCAGCACTACAGAGTCGCTGCGCAATATAGAGCTGATAAAAAGCCTTGGCCTTACAGACCAGGAAGTAAACCGGCTGAATGTAAATACCTATAAAATACTTGGGCTGGAATTACGTAAAGTAAAAAGTATAAGAACACTCAGTTTCATACAGGGCACTATGGTTAATTTTTTGAGACAGGTAATTACGTTCACTTTACTCTGGCTTATTTTTAAAGACGTAATTACCACCGGCGAAATGATCTCCCTCCAGTTTTACAGCTTCTTTATTTTCGGGCCGCTGCAGGAGATCGGCAATATCATTATCTCTTATCGCGAAGCCGAAGCCTCGCTTAATAATTTTGATGCGCTTATGAAACGCCCGGTAGAACCCGCACCCATTGCCCCGAAAAGTGTTGGAAATATTGAAGAACTGGAATTTATAAACGTAAGTTTCCAACATAAATCGGCGCAATTCAAAGCACTGGACAATATTAACTTCGATGTAAAGAAAGGCGAAACTATCGCATTTGTTGGCCCATCCGGTTCTGGTAAAAGCACATTGGTAAAACTGCTTGTTGGTTTGTACCGCGCCAAAGAAGGGCAAATATTGTACAACAATATAGATGGCGATAACATTATATTCGATGAGCTGCGCAGCCAGATAGGTTTTGTAACGCAGGACACACAGCTCTTCGCCGGCACCATAAAAGAAAACCTCATTTTCGTAAACCCCGGTACTACAGATGCAGCGCTGGAAGATGCCCTGTACAAAGCAAGTTGCCAGGGCTTATTGTCCCGCGCAGAAAAAGGGCTTGAAACCGTAATAGGCGAAGGTGGTTTAAAATTAAGCGGCGGCGAAAAACAGCGGTTAAGCATTGCACGTTCCCTGTTACGCCACCCAAGTTTACTCATTTTTGACGAAGCCACTTCTTCACTCGATTCTATTACTGAAGAAGAGATTACCTCCACCATAAAAAATCTCTCCACCGAAAAAGAGCAGATCACCGTTTTAATTGCACACCGCCTAAGCACCATTATGCATGCAGATAAAATTTATGTGCTGGAACGCGGACAAATAACTGAAACCGGCACACATCAGCAACTTATTGCCGACAAAGGCCTCTACTACGCCATGTGGCGCCAGCAAATTGGTGAAAGAAAATATGCAGC
>JBBRDW010000005.1:0-96436 GCA_038203525.1 Chitinophagales bacterium
GGCATAAGCTCAACAGCAATCATATATTAAACCAGATAATGTAGTCTTGTTTATAACCATGGGAATAACACATTAAATTTTTTATCCATCAGCATTATTCCTGTAATAAAAAGCGCAACGGACCATCTCGGTAAATTATAACTCCACAACATCGTACTTATAGCAGTTTTTAATGATACCAGCAGAAGTTATTATGGCATCGTCCCTTGCGTCGCAATCCTTTCATCATTATCGCATCAGGCAACAATTTTGCACACCCTATTATAATTTGTAGCACAAAAATCTCCATGTTAACTGCAGCTTCCGGATAGCTGCAATTTTCTTAATAATCTGCCTGCTTTTAAATCCGCGTACTTAATTTAAACCCTTAGCACCTTGCCCAATAACGAATAGAAGCTAGATGCGTGCGACGCAACTCTGTTTATTAGCAGCAATAGCGTTTGGATCAAAAAAAACAACCGCATTGTATCTGGGATAAAGGTTAGTTGACGTGGGTAACTGAAATAATAAAAAGACCGTTTGAACCAATAGAAAAAAACTTAATAGGAAAAATAAAAGGTTTGAAAATTACCGCCATCAGTATTTTATTTATTAGTAAGTTCGGCAGATGAAATATTTCATAACAGTATTTATTGCAATTGTATGTAAAATTACTGCTCCTGCGCAAAGCATACAAGAGCAGAAAAATTTTGTCCGTTACTCAATAACTATTCCTGGATCGGATGTAAATTTTAAAATGGTGCCGGTGAAGGCAGGCAGTTTTTTGATGGGAAGCAATGAAAAAGATAAAGCACACAAAACAGACGAAGGCCCACAAAAAAAAATCAACATCTCGTCATTCTGGATAGGTGAACACGAGGTAACATACGACGAATTTGTTCATTATTACGAGGATGAATCTATATCGGTAAATTCAACTGTGGATGCAGTTACACGGCCAACTCCTCAATACATCGACTTTAGTTTAGGAATGGGTAAACAGGGTGGTTTCCCGGTAAATAGTTTAAGCCAGCACAGCGCATTAATGTATTGCAAATGGCTTTACAAAGTAACGGGTACTTTCTACCGTTTACCTACCGAAGCTGAATGGGAATATGCATGCAGGGCAGGAACGAATACAAATTATTATTCCAGTAACGACACTACAGAACTTGATCAATATGCGTGGTACGCTTCAAACAGCGATAATAAATTTCATAAAGTGATGCTTAAGAAACCCAATGCCTTAGGCTTGTACGACATGATGGGCAACGTAAGTGAATGGACGCTGGATCAGTATGATGAAAATTATTTTAAAACCATTTCAATCAATACCACTGACCCTCTTATACCTTCTGCGTCCAGATATCCAAAAACCATACGTGGAGGCGGCTACGATGATGGTTCATTTTTTTTAAGGAGTGCCGCCCGCAACAAGTCAGACGCTTCCTGGAACAGGCGGGATCCACAAATTCCTAAAAGTAAGTGGTGGCTTACCAATGCCAGCTCTGTAGGCTTCAGAATTGTACGGCCTTTAAAACAACCAACAGCCGCAGAAGCAGAAGCATTTTATAATAACTATTAATCAAAGCTGCGGCAATTACTATTAAGTATATACCTTCCTTAAAAATCTTCACAATAAAAATAAACTTTCATCATTAAAAATTTCTAACATGCACGCAAATGAAAATTCTTCCCGCAGAAATTTTGTAAAACAATCCACTTTAGTTGCCGGTGGTCTATTAGCTGCCCCATTTTTAACCCGGGCTAACTTTTTTTCCGGCGCATCAGATACCATTAAAATTGCGTTGATTGGCTGTGGCGGCCGGGGAACCGGCGCAGCATCGCAAGCTTTAATGAGCAAACAAAATGTAAAACTTGTGGCAATGGCAGATGCCTTCCGCGACAGGCTCGACAGCTGCCTGAAAGAACTCTCATCGGATGATATTACCGATGGAAAAGGCAACCTTCGCGATAAAATAGATGTACCTGAAGAAAGAAGATTCACAGGCTTCGATGCCTATCAAAAAGCAATCGCACTGGCAGATGTTGTCATACTTACCACACCTCCGGGCTTTCGCCCCATTCATTTTGAAGAAGCCGTAAAACAGAATAAACATATTTTTATGGAAAAGCCGGTTGCAACAGACCCGGTAGGCATTAGAAGGGTTTTAGCTGCAGCAGAAGTTGCCAAGCAAAAAAAACTGAATGTGGTTGTTGGGCTGCAAAGACGTTATCAAAATTCTTACCGCGAACTTTTCCAGCGCAAAGACATGATTGGCGATATTACCTCGGCACAAGCCTGGTGGAATAACGATGGCGTTTGGGTAAAACCAAGAACCCCAGACCAGACAGAAATGGAATATCAAATGCGCAACTGGTATTATTTTGTATGGCTTTGCGGAGATCATATTTGCGAGCAGCACATTCACAACATAGATGTTATTAACTGGTTTAAAGGTGGGTTTCCGGTAAAAGCGCAGGGCATGGGCGGCAGGCAGGTTCGTAAAGGGAAAGATTATGGTGAAATTTTCGATCACCACTATGTAGAGTATACTTATGCCGATGGCTCTATTTTAAACAGCCAGTGCCGCCACATACCCGGTACCATGAGTAAAGTTGATGAGTATCTTGTAGGAACCAAAGGAACAATAAAGTGCGATGCCGGCACCATTGCAGACAGCAAAGGAAACACCTTATACCAGTTCGATACCAAAACAGAAAATAATCCTTACCAGACAGAGCATGACGAATTATTTGCTGCTATTGCCAGGGGCGAATATAAATTCTGGGATGCTGAACGTGGCGCCAAAAGCACCATGACCTCGATTCTTGGCCGCCTGGCCACTTACAGCGGTCAGGTGGTTGAATGGGACAAAGCCATTAATCTCAACCTCGATTTGCACCCCACCACCTATACCTGGGATACCAAGCCACCTCTAACGCCAGGCGCAGATGGCTTGTACCCAGTAGCAATTCCAGGTGTTACAAAATATGTATAGCCACTTACACAATAAAAATAAAGCCGTTCCAAAAAAAGAGCGGCTTTTTTATTGTATTGATAGCAGCAGTTAAAGGGAATAGAAAAATACAATTGATGAGCCCGGCATTTGAATTACGATGAAGCTTCTCTTGCGTCGCACCCTTGTACTTTCGCAATGTAAGTCATCCGTCCACCGCCTACCGTAAACAGCCATCGTTTGACGGCAGGCAGACGTTCAGCAGTAGAGTAAGTGTACAAGAGTGCGACGCAACGGAAGCCCAATCCCCATCCCAATGCCGGGCCCAAAAAAATCAGGAATCCAATTTGGATTTACACCAAACCAATCATGAAATATTTAAAAAAAAAGCCGCCCCGTATAAAAGGGCGGCCGTAAAATGAAATTTATTCAATTATTCTACTGATAAAATTCGTCGATTATATACCTGTTTAATGGGGTACCGGTTACCACGGTGTACTGAAATTTAAAATGCTTGTTAACCGGGTCTGCCAATAAAATGGTAGGACCAGAAATAACAGAAACACCAGCACTGAGCATTACCGCAACGTCATCTGCATTTAAAGTTACTTTAAAATTACTTAGAACACCGTTAGTATTGGTAAAAGTGATTTCATAGCGTGGTTGAATGTAATAACCACTGGCTACTTCCATGGAAGTTGCAGATGTTGCAGAAATCGTGGTATTCTCTTCTGTAAAAGATAGACCACTCAATGTGCCTGTGCCAGTTGCATTATCCCATCTTGAAAAATCCCATAAATAAGAACCTGCAAGCGGGTTACCAATAACATGGTAATAAATGGTACCGTAGTTACCGCTTATAAGGGTACCCTGTGCATCCGTAATGCTTACGGGAAGCATATAACTTCTTGTAGGATCAAGTTTGGAAGGATAAAACTGAACTGTTATCAAAGCTACCCTTTCCCCAGCCTTGATTGTAGCAGTTGTTTGTGCCAACGTAAACAGGCTGTCTGGGAATAATTCGTATTTATTTCCGTTTGCTGGATTGCCGTTATAAGCATCAAGTGCAGCATTGTCAACGCCAACAGTAACCACAATATCCTTGGTGAGCGTGTACTCAGAGGCCAGGTTAACATAAAATGATACTACCGAATCTGCTGAAAAGTTCAATGAAGCCCTGGTAAAATTCGACAATCCAGCATCGTTACCCGGACCGGTTACATTTGTACCGTCTGCCGATATATTGTTTCTGATTTCAACCAGCGGTTTAATCTGAGTAAAATCCGTAGCATTGGTATTTCTATCTTTTACACAGGCCCCAAGATTTGCCACAAGGAATAAGCCTGTTAAAAAATAAGAATATTTCAAAATTTTGTTCATAATTAAAAGTTTTTTATATCAATGATTTTTAAAAGACCCACTTAAGGCATCCAGAACAGTTTAGATGTATGATGTGCGCCATCTGCCTGAGCTGGAACATTTACTGCATTTGTTGTGTATTCAATCTCGGGATAAATAATCCTCACAGGTATTGCAGCTACATCCACATACGGAGATTGCGAAAGTGGAATCTCTGCTGGTAAACCCAGCCTGCGGTAATCGGCCCAGGCTTCAAATGGTGTAACTGTATTCATAGCAGCCCACTTTTGGGAAATAATTAAAGCTAACTTATCTGCTGCTTCATCCCAATTTACATCCTGCTTACCAGCCTGAGTGTAATATGCAGTTGCAGCCGTAGTTGCGCTTGGAACTCCTAAGTAAGTAAACGATGCAGTTACACCTTTTTGATAAAGTGCTTTCGCATCGCCCGTAAGCCATCCACGCTGAACGGCCTCTGCCTGTAGAAAATAGCTCTCTGCCGCAGAAACAACAACAGCTGTTTGACTAAATGACTTTAAAACGCCAGGACCAAATACTGAAGTTGCAGACCCTACAATAGCACCAACAGATTGTCCGATATAGTTACCCTGATAAACAGTTGTGCTGCCAGATATTGGTTTATATATCAAACCTAAACGTGGGTCATTGTTGTTTGAATAAAAATCAAGGGCATATCTATTTGCTCTCCAAAAGTCATTCGTATAAGTGCCTGAGGCATTGTAGTTAAAATCCCAAAATGGATTTTGTTTGCCATCAGCATTTTGATAACCAGGATTGGCACTTGCATCTGCCGCGAGAAATCCATTGCCGTCTGCCGTAATTTTTGCAAGCTCAGTTTGGATGTAGCTGTCTCTGCCAATTTGTGACTGACGTAGTAAAATTCTCAATTTGAGGGTATTAGCAAGCTGCACCCATTTCGTATTATCGCCAGTAAAAAATATATCACCCGTTCTTGTTACTACAGGCGAGTTTTCCATAAGCGTAACGGCAGCATCGAGATTTAGCATCAGGCTATCATAGATACTTTGTGCATTTGTGTAAGTAGGCAGAATTACTCCGGTTCCCTGTAACGCATCAGTATAAGGCACATCTCCGAACATATCTACAAGCTGCTGGTATTCATATGCCTTCATAATTTTTGCAGCACCTTCATAAAACCCCTGACCTTGAATACGGCCTTGTTGTTCAACGTAGTTATAATCCTCAAGGTTATCGTAGATAATAAACCAAAGGCCATTACCAAATTGTGTTGTTTGCTGGTAAGTTGTAAAATCATTATTACTGATAGCATAACTTCCACTGATAGACCAATAGCCCATCCATCCGCTGATAAAAGTATAGTTATTTATCTGCCTTGCCGCCGTTCTGGCAAGTGCCGCTGGTAGCACTAATTCAGGTGTTGTATTAGACGCTGAGTTTGGGTTTGTATTGATATTTAAGTAATCTTTTTTACAGCCCATCTCCGTTACAAGCACCACGACTGAAAAAAATATTATGAGTTTTTTCATTGCTTAATAATTTTATTAAAATTTAATTTTACGTTCTATTAAAAACCTACGTTGATATTGATACCGTAGAACCTTGTTGGCGGAGTTTGATTAATATCAGTAGTACCGATGCCATTCCCGTTCGTATTGCTAAACTCAGGGTCACTCCATACATTTTCATTAGCTCTCTTGGCTATCAGGTTTCTGCCAACAATACCAATACTCAAACTTTGTAGAAATCCAATGTCGCCCATAAGTTTTTTAGGAAAATCGTAACTAAGTGAAACTTCTCTCAACTTCCAGAAATCGGCACTATTTATATAGTTACTGCCAACCGCATTCCAGGTACTAGCCCAGAAACCATTATTACCGTCACGGGTAGTTATGTTGGTATTGGGTACAAGTTTGCCGGTTCCATCATCATAAACAGAGTTAGGCAAAACAAATGCCTGTCTGCCTGATTGTGCCGAATACCATGATACGCCGGTAAAATCAAGATTTGATCCAAGACTGTTAAAAATCACTGCTCCAAAACGGCCGTCTGCCACAGCGTTTAAAGTAAAGCCTTTGTAGCTTATAGAAGTGTTAAGACCGATTCTGAACGGAGGATTACTAGTTCCAAAAAGCTTTTGCGTTGGGTCAATTGTTGGACTTCCTGTAGTTTTATTCACTATTAATCGTCCCTGACCATCGCGAACCCAGTCATTTGTTTTCACCTGAGGATACGCCAATCCGATTACGGCAAAAGAATTACCACCTACAGATACATCATTTAAGCCATAGCCGATTGATTCTACCTGGTTTTTATTATAGGCAAAATTAGCTCCGATATCCCATCTGAAACCATCTTTAGTTTGAAGGAGTGGTGTAACTTTTAAATCAAGCTCAACCCCTTTATTACTCATTACGCCTGAGTTAACAGTAGCGCTGGTAAAACCGGTTGTTGGAGAAATACTAATAGGGATCGTTTGATCGGTAGTTCTTGCCTGGTAGTAGGCAGCAGTAAAGTTAACTCTGTTTTTGAAGAAGCCTAACTCCAATGCAATTTCCTTTTCGGTAGTAAATTCAGGCTTTATGTCTGAATTTGCATAGTTGTTACCAACTGTGTACCCGGCACTATTTCCCAAAGGAAAACCAGGTGCTGCATTAAAGGTATTTGAAAGAGAGTATGGGCCTACACTTACCTGTGCTGTTTTACTGTATGCACCTCTTAACTTTCCAAAACTTAACCAAGAAGGCATATTATTTTTCATTAATTCAGAAAATACAAAAGCCATATCCACAGCCGGATATAAGTAAGACCTGTTATCAGGCGATAAAACCGAATTCCAGTCGTTGCGTAAAGAAGCATGCAGGTATAAAAAATCTTTATATCCTAAAGATAAATCTCCAAAAACACCATAGGTTCTTGATTCAACTTTAAATTCACCAACTGTAGGTTCTGAAACCCTGTTACTAACGTTGTAGAAATCAGGGATAACCAGCGCACTTGCTGATAAACTGGATGCTCTAAAATAATTATTTTGAATCTGATTTCCCAAAATCAGTTTAACATCAAGGTTTTTAAAGAAGGTCTTTTGCAAAGCCATAAGGAAATCACTTGTAAATCTTTGGTTGGTGCTAAATGCATCTCCCTGGCTCGGATCAAGTTTTCTTACACTGCTGGGAATATTGCCAGCTCCCAGTGGATCAGCTTCCGCCCATGGTGCGAAATCCCATCCTTCTTTTGTATATTTATTGTTATAGTCATTCCTTCCTAAACTTGCTCTGTAGGAGAAGTTAAGCCAATCCGTAGCTTTAAAATTTAAATTTGCACTTCCAATAAGGTCTGCACTTCTTTCATCTAACCTTGATGCATCAATTTGCCACCATGGGTTACCATAATATGCATTGAAATATCCGTCGGGATTAGCAAATGTATTTGTACGCCAATCTCTGAAATCCCTAAGATCGATACTTGCCGGGGTATTAATCACGGTCCAGTACACAGGGCGGTTTTGAAAATATGAACCACCACCATTATAACCACCGCCAAAACCACTTGTTCCATAGCTGAATGGAACACCTGAACTTGCAGTAGTATTGGTTCTCGAAATAGTATAGCCTAAGTTGTAATTAGCACTAAACTTGCCACTTTCCCTGGAACCGTTAATCCTAAAAGTATTTCTGTGTGCTACATCCTTGGGAATGGTACCTTTTACATCTACGTCCTGAAAGGAAAGGTAAAACCTGCTCTTATCGTCTCCAGCTGAATAAGAAATATCATTTTGAAGCGTTAACCCTTTGTCAAAAAAATCTGTTTTGGCATTTGGTTTAGCTGAATATATTCCTTTTAATGTTGAGTCAACATAAGTACCGTCAGCATTATAGATCCTTACAGGCCCGCCAATGTCTACGGTTGCGCCATTAAATTCAGGTCCATAATTCTGATTTTCATAAGGAACATAATAAGTATATGGATTTCCTGGGAAAGCCTGAACGCCAGCAAATTGCGCTAAGTCATTTTCACCGCCATCCTGTCCAAATCTGTTTTGAAATTTTGGCGTATAGGCAATAGACTCAACATTTGCCGTACTGCTAAAATTTATTTTCGGTTTTCCCTTGGTTCCTCTTTTGGTAGTAACAATTAAAACTCCGTTTGATGCAGCTGAACCATATAATGCAGATGCAGATGCACCTTTCAATACAGTTACATTGTCCACATCATTGGGGTTGAGGGAACTTAAGTAATTAATTGGCAGAATTACGTCATCCACCACCAAAAGTGCCTGGTTATTGCCCAAAATAGACCTGTTCCCCCTAAGGGTTACGCGAGTATCGGGTTTTACACCATTGTTTACCAAATTTACCTGCAGGCCAGCAACTTTTCCAGCTAAACCTGTAGCAATGTTGGTAACCTTTGCTGCTGTAAGATCTTTTGAACTAACCTTAGTTGTTGAATAACCTAAGGATTTAGCTTGTCGTTGAATACCTAAAGCGGTTGTTACAATAACATCTGTCAAGTTATTTGTACCCCTAGCAAGGGTAGCATTTACACTGGTCTCTGCACCCAATGTAATACTTCCTGGCTGAAAGTTTACAGCTGTAATCACCAAAACGTCACCAGTTTTGGCCTGAATCTTAAAAACGCCGTCTGCACCCGCTACAGAAGTAGTTTTGGTGCCCTTTACATTTATTGTGGCATAAGGAACAGGGTCTCCGTTTTGCTCAGATACCTTGCCCGTAATGCTACGAGTTTGCGACAATGCTGCAATATTAATAAGCAGCGTCACAAAAAGCAGACTTACAATTTTTCTCATGTTACTATTAGGTTTTAAAATTTGCGCAAAAATAGGGAGCGAATTAACAAATGATTAATTTAAATAAAAGAATCTGTTAATTGCTTTAAAGTGAGTTAAGACAATCTCCAAAAAAATAATGCTGCTTAAAAAGTATAAGAAAGATTAATAAAAAAATATCATATATCTAATTTATTAATTATCAGTAGTTAATATGGTTTTAAAAAAACACTTGTTTATATAATAATACTAACAATCGATTGTTCTTAAAAACCCTGCCCCAAAAAATTATTTTCCTTTTTTCGCAAGATTAAAACAGAAAAAATTAAATTAAAATGAAAATCCGTAAGTGAAATATATTTTTGCATCATGTTTTTATTAGATGGAAAAATAGCTTCTGCTTCAATTAAAGCAGCGCTGAAGACACAGGTAGATGAACTAATTTTATTAGATAAACCTTCCCCACATTTGGCTGCAGTTCTTATTGGAAGCAATGGCGCAAGCGAAACTTATGTGGCCAGCAAAGTAAAGAACTGTTCAGAAGTTGGGATCCAGTCAACTCTCATCAGGTTCGAGCACGATGTAACCGAACAACAATTGCTTAATAAAATTGCCGAACTCAACGCCGATACTGGTATTAACGGCATACTCGTGCAACTCCCTTTACCAAAACATATAAATGAGCAAAAAGTAATCGAGGCTATCAACCCAATAAAAGACGTAGATGGCTTTCACCCGGTAAACATTGGTAAGCTGGTTCAGGGCCTGCAGACATTTATACCCGCAACACCTTATGGCATTATGCTAATGCTTGAATATTATAATATTCAAACAAAGGGCAAACATGCAGTGGTTATAGGTAGAAGTAATATCGTTGGCCGGCCAATGAGTATATTGTTGAGCTCCAATATAAAATTTGGTAACTGTACCGTTACCATTTGCCACTCCCAAACCCGAAATCTTAAAGAAATTTGTCTTCAGGCAGACATTATTGTCGCAGCCATAGGCATTCCCGGGTTTGTAAAAGGAGATATGGTAAAGGATGGCGCAATTGTTATCGACGTTGGTATTACCAGGGTTGAAGATGCAACTGCTAAAAAAGGATTCCGCATAAAAGGAGATGTAAGTTTTGAAGAAGTATCGCCAAAAACGGAAGCCATTACACCCGTACCCGGCGGAGTTGGATTAATGACCATCGCAGGTTTACTTAAAAACACTTTGCAGGCTTACCATCTGCAATAAATTTATTATCGTATTTTATTATTTAGATACCAGCAGTTGCATTACATGTCATCGCCGGTTGCGTCGCAATCCTTTTATCGTTCGTAACAATCAGGAACAATGGGCAGCCAGGAAGCAGCGGGCTGTAAATACTGTTTTATAGGCTATTTTCCGAAATGAAAATTGAATCCTGAAACGCATTCCCCACTACAAGAGTACAACGCAACGGAAGTTTCATTCCTGCATTATAGTCTGGCTCAAAAAAATCAGGTAAAATATTGCGGTATTATTTTTTCATTTATCCTTTTTATATTCATTGATAACTATGTGTAAGCCGCTGCGCTTACTTTTGCAAACAATGATCCAAACAATTTTAGATACCGACGCCTTACCGGTTATGGAAGCTTTTTATACCCTTCAGGGCGAGGGCTTTCATCAGGGTAAGGCTGCATATTTTATTCGCCTCGCCGGCTGCGATGTAGGCTGTGTCTGGTGCGATGTAAAAGAAAGCTGGAATGCAGCAAAACATCCCCGCATTACGCTTCAAAACATCGTTTCCGGGGCACAGGAATTCAAGTCAAAATTGATAGTAATTACAGGTGGCGAACCTTTAATGCACAACCTCGATAAATTGACCCAAATGCTGCAGCACAAAGGGTTTGAAACCAATATTGAAACTTCGGGCTCTCACCCTTTAAGCGGAACGTGGAACTGGATTTGCCTGTCGCCAAAAAAATTTAAGGCTCCTCTGCCGGCAATACTTCCGGTTGCAAATGAACTGAAAGTGGTTGTCTGCAATAAATCCGATTTCAAATGGGCCGGGCAATACGCAGAAAAAGTTTCACAAAAATGTAAATTATATTTACAGCCCGAGTGGGATAAAAGAGAAATTATAACCCCACTTATAACCTCTTACATTCAAGAAAATCCTCAATGGCAGCTTAGCCTTCAGGTGCACAAGTATATTGGTTTGCCTTAACAGCGTATTGTTAAATTAACAAGGCAAACCTGTAAGTTATTCCCGTTTAAACAAGCAAAATGCCCGCAACGGGTTTTGCTTATTTTTTCTAATCATATTCTCCTAACTTTAATGAATTATTTTATATAGAACTTAAAAAGTTTTTACTATGCAAAAGATTATTCCGGCATTATTACTTTGCATGCTTTCATTAAAAAATTATTGCCAGGTCTCTGCTTTGGGAATGGGTAAAGAGTTTCAATCCATTACTGGCTTTGGAAGAATTCAAACTGGCTTCGAAGGGCTGCAAACATACAATTCCGGAAATGTAAACGGCAACCAGTTTTCTACAGATAACTGGAGTCTCGGCTCCGTTACAACAACAGAAAAACAGGTTATAAGCGACTATCTTTTTCTTTACGATAAAGTACGACAGGAACTTTTCCTCAAAGCGAAAGATGATAATGTGGTAGTACTTGCCGATAAAAAACAAATCGCCTCCTTTACAATTAACAGCGACAGACCGCACAACTACTACCACGCCGAGTTATATGATCCGCAGCAGGCAGGCAGCTTTTTTGAACTTCTTGTGCAAAACAATAAATATACTTTATTAAAACTCACCAAAACAACGTTCGAAAAAGCCAATCCCAACGATATGGAAAAAGTAAAACAGGGAATTTTTAACGATGCATTTACAGACCAAATCACCTACTATATTTACTATAACAATACAACCGAAAAAATAGCGCTTAATCAGCACAGCCTTAAAAAGACCCTCAAAGAAAGCAGATCTAAAACCGACGATTTTTTTAGCATTCATCAAAACGATGAGGTAAATGAAGATCTACTCATAAGCCTCGTCAATTATGTCAATGGATAACCACCCTTTTCTAAGAAAAAATACACGATCTCTCTGATTTTTTGGAATTTTTTAAAGGTGTCCCCAGCTAAAAATAGTATGGCATCTTTGGTTGCGTCGCACGCTTGTACATTTCTGAATTCTTTGCAGCAGTATGCGCAGGGTATTAATGCTAGCCACCTTCATCTTATACCCTCTTCCGCCTTCAATTTTATATCAATTTATCAGCTAACTATGGCAAGTTTGGGCTGTGGCAAAATTTAAATCATCTTTGCTTCCTAAAAATTTGCAATATGGAATTTCTGGAGCAATTAAAGATACAGTCTGTAAATGAAGGCGTTTCCACCGGAGCTAACTGGCTAAAAAGTACCGGAAAAAAAATCGATTCCTTCTCACCTGTAGATGGTAAACTTATTGGCAGCGTTGTTTGTGGCGATCCTGAAAATTACGAGACAGTTATAACAAAAGCAACTTCAGCTTTTAAAGAATGGCGCATGTGGCCGGCTCCAAAACGTGGAGAAATTGTACGCCAGTTTGGAGATGCTTTAAGAGCAAAAAAAGAACCTCTGGGCAAGTTAGTAAGTTACGAAATGGGCAAAAGCCTGCAGGAAGGTTTGGGCGAAGTACAGGAAATGATTGATATCTGCGATTTTGCGGTTGGGCTTTCCCGTCAGCTATATGGCCTTACCATGCATAGCGAAAGACCCATGCACCGTATGTATGAACAATGGCATCCGCTTGGCATTACAGGTATTGTTTCAGCATTTAATTTTCCTGTAGCGGTTTGGAGTTGGAACACAGCCCTGTCTTGGGTTTGTGGCAATGTGTGCATTTGGAAACCAAGCGAAAAAACGCCCCTGTGTGGTATAGCTTGCCAAAAAATTATTGCCGAAGTTTTTGCAAAAAACAACGTACCGGAAGGCGTAAGCTGTTTAATTCAGGGCGATCGTGAAGTGGGGGAATTAATTTCAAATGATGTCAGAATTCCACTGGTATCTGCCACAGGTTCTACCAGAATGGGCAAAGAGCTTTCCACCGCAGTAGCTGCACGCCTGGGCAGATCAATACTTGAATTGGGCGGCAACAATGCAATCATTATTTCAAAACATGCGGATCTGGATATGTCGCTTGTAGGGGCGGTATTTGGAGCTGTTGGCACAGCAGGCCAGCGCTGCACTTCTACGCGTCGTTTAATCATTCATGAATCAGTTTACGATTCGTTTAAAGAAAAATTGGTAAGTGCGTATCAACAGTTGCGCATAGGCGATCCACTCGATACAAAAAACCATGTAGGTCCGCTGATTGACAGGGATGCAGTAAAAATGTACCTTGAATCTATTGAGAAATGTAAAGCACAGGGTGGCAATTTTGTGGTAGAATACGGCGTAATGGAAGGTGCCGGCTACGAGAGTGGCTGCTACGTAAAACCTTGCATTGCCGAAGTAACGAACAGCCTGGCCATTGTTCAACACGAAACTTTTGCACCTATTTTATATTTGATAAAATATCAAACAATTGAAGAGGCTATCGAACTGCAAAATGGCGTACCTCAAGGTTTATCCTCAGCAATCATGACGCTTAATCTACGGGAGTCAGAATTATTTCTTTCTCAGGCGGGTAGCGACTGCGGCATTGCCAATGTTAATATTGGCACCAGCGGTGCAGAAATAGGTGGTGCATTTGGTGGCGAAAAAGAAACAGGTGGCGGTCGTGAAAGTGGCAGCGATGCATGGAAAGCCTATATGCGAAGGCAAACAAATACCATTAATTATGGAAGTAACCTGCCATTGGCTCAGGGTATTAAGTTCAATTTTTAAATTATAATGGATTCATAAATTAACGTTGGCTGGGTGGTTTTGTAATGCCGGTGTAATTTTTGTAACTTGCTTTTAGTTATTTTTACTGATTGATTTAGCAAATTGGAGGCTGTTGGATGATCCATGAAGAACAAAAAGTAAAAGTGTGCGACGCAACAGGCGATAAACAAAGTAAAAAAGCCCGGCTCAAAAAGAATAAAAGCTAGATTAAACAAGATTTGAACTCCGGCGGCTATTGCACAAAAGAAAAAGACGATCCATGTTGAAAATGAAATGCTGTTTCCCTCTGCTGTTAGTTATATTATTCCAGTTTTCTTATGGCCAAAACGACATAAAAGGCTGGCACTTACGCGACCAGGCCTCAGATGGCTATAACGGTATTAGTTTAAAAAAGACTTATGACTTTTTAAAAGGAAAAAATTACACAAGCGTTATTGTTGCAGTGATAGACTCTGGCGTTGATACTACACATGAAGACCTGAAAAAAATACTCTGGAAAAATACCAGGGAAATTCCCGGAAACGATATTGATGATGATGGCAATGGTTATGTTGATGATGTAAACGGGTGGAATTTTCTCGGTAATAAAGATGGTAATAATCTTAAAAAAGACGCATCAGAAAAAAGCCGGGTTTATTACCGCTTTAAAGATAAATTCAGCGGAAAACAAATTGATACACTTATGCTTACTGCCGATGAAAAATGGCAATTTGAAGAATGGTCAAAAGCTGCAGCACAAATGGATATAACTCCAGACGAGCAGATGCAGGTTCAAATGCTTGATATTATTTGCAAATCACTAAAAAAGAACGACCAGGTTATACGGGCAGAAATGAATAAAGACGAGTATACGCCCGGTGAACTGGAGAAATTTGAACCCGGCACTCAAAAAGGGCGGCAGGCGAAAATGGGATACATAACCTGCCTTAAAATGCTAAGCCTCGAGGATGAACAAACCAATAAAGACCTGATTAATGATCTGGAAGAATATGTAGTTGGCAAAAAACAAACAATAGAAGCTAAAACTTTTGCCCCACCCAACTACCGGGCAGGGATAATAAAAGACAATTATTTTGATATTAATGACCGGTTTTATGGCAACAACGATATAATGGGCCCCGAGCCCATGCACGGTACCCACGTTTCCGGAATTATTGCTGCTGAAAGAAATAATAATAGAGGTGTTGATGGAATTGCCGACCACGTGCAGATTATGATGATACGTGCGGTACCCGACGGAGACGAATACGATAAAGATATTGCCCTTGCTATAAAATATGCAGTAGATAACGGCGCCAAAGTAATTAATATGAGCTTTGGTAAAAGCTTCTCACCAGAAAAAAAATGGGTGGATGAAGCTGTTCGTTATGCCGAATTAAAAGACGTATTGTTAATTCATGCATCGGGTAATGAATCGCATAACACTGACAGCGTTGATAATTTTCCCAACCCAGAATTACTTACCATTAATGAAAAGGCGGAAAATTTTATCTCAGTGGGCGCCAGCGGCGATAGAAAGGTTGCCGGAGGAAGTGTGATTGCAGATTTCAGTAATTATGGAACCAATACCGTTGATGTGTTTGCCCCGGGAGTAAAAATTTATTCGTCATTACCGGGTGGCAATAATTACGGCTTTTTAAATGGCACCAGTATGGCGGCGCCAATAGTAACAGGTATAGCAGCTCTAATACGTTCTTACTATCCCCTGCTTTCTGCCAAGCAGGTTAAATATGCCATTGATAAGTCTGCAGAAAATAATGAGGATATAGACGCCGTTACCGTGCCAGGTACCAACAGAGTTGCTCCTTTGAGTAGCCTTTGCACCAGCGGTGGTATTGCCAACGCATACAAGGCTATAGAGCTTGCCTCAACACTAAAACCAGAGGCATTAAAACCAGATAAAAACACCAAGCCAACACTTATCAATTCAAAAGAAAGTAAAAAGTTATAACGTTATGGCACGCCCCAATCCGCAAGATGCATCCCAGTTTTATCACAATTACATCAACCTTACAAAAGGCGATTCTATTAACCAGGTAATGTATGATTTTGCCGCTCCGTTAAAAGAATTTTATAATAGCATACCAGAAGAAAAAGCAAGCTACGCCTACGCTCCGGAAAAATGGACCATTAAAGAATTATTGCAGCATGTGATTGATGCAGAAAGAATATTTGCATATCGTGCTATTTGTTTCGCAAGAAAAGACGCTACCCCACTACCGGGTTTTGACGAGAACAGTTACGCCGCAAACTCCAATGCAAACAGCAGAACCCTGCAATCGTTAAAAGAAGAATTTAATGCAATCCGAAATTCAACTGACCTCATGCTAAATTCATTTAATGATGACCAGTTAAATACTAAAGGCACTTCCAGCAATAAAAGCATAACCGTAAATGCAATTGCATTTATTATTTACGGGCATTTGCTGCACCACAAAAAAATATTGGAAGAAAGATACCTGTACTAACCAACCCTGTTTTTTTTATTTCTTTAGGTAACCGGCATAAGTTTTTCATTGCCTCGCCTGTTGTGTCACTCACTTGTACAGCAGATCAATAGTCATCTTCAACAGCCTGGCGCACAAGTATCGCAACTGTTGTAATTTGCAGCGCATCTTTTTTAATTTCCAGCTAATATGCGGGAACCTAAAAATAAATTTTATCTAAAGTTAAAATTAATACTCTTCATATTTCACCATGAAATATTATATAATAGCAGGCGAAGCTAGTGGCGATTTACATGGCAGCAACCTTATTAAAGAACTGCGGCATTTAGATGCGTCAGCAAATATTCGTTGCTGGGGCGGCGATATGATGGAGCAAGCAGGCGCGCAGGTTGTAAAACACTACAAGGATCTTGCCTTTATGGGTTTTACAGAAGTAATTATGAACCTTCGTACCATCTTTAAAAACCTCGACTTCTGCAAAAACGATATCATGCAGTTTCAACCAAACGTATTGGTGCTAATCGATTACCCGGGTTTTAATTTACGCATAGCAGAATGGGCAAAAAAAACAGGCATTAAAGTGGTGTATTATATTTCCCCGCAGGTTTGGGCATGGAAAGAAAACCGCGTAAAAAAAATGAAATTATTTATTGACAAAATGCTGGTGATCCTTCCCTTTGAAAAAGACTATTACAAAAATAAATGGAACTGGAATGTAGAATATGTTGGGCACCCGCTGGTAGAAGTAATTGAAAGATACCAGAAGAAGAAGGCACGCACAAATACTGCTGAAAACATTCCTCATTCACCATTCAAAATTAACCATCAGGGATTAAATAAAAAGCCTATTGTAGCACTCTTGCCCGGAAGCCGTAAACAGGAAATTTTAAAGAAACTTCCCATAATGCTCGAAGCAAGCAAAGCTTTTCCATCGTTCCAGTTTGTAGTGGCGCAGGCACCGGGGCAGGATGATAGTTTTTATACGGAAATGCTGTTGCCTTTCACCAATGTTTACTCTGTAAAAAATGAAACCTACTATTTGCTTTCACAGGCGAAAGCCGCACTGGTTACAAGCGGCACCGCTACGCTGGAAACTGCGCTGTTCGGTGTTCCGGAAGTGGTTTGTTATAAAGGCAGCAGCATCAGTTACCAGGTTGCGAAGCGGTTATTGACCATTAAATATATATCGCTTGTAAACCTTATTATGGATAAGTTCATCGTAAAAGAACTGATACAAAATGAACTTACTGTTGAAAACCTTCAACAGGAATTATCATTGATACTTACTGATAATAAAAGGATCGCTGAAATAAAAAATGATTACGCCAACCTTAAAAAATTATTGAGCGAAGGCGGCAATGCATCTGCAAAAGCTGCAAAGAGTATTTATAATTTTTTAGAGAGATAAGGTTGCCAACCTTCAAAATGTTGGCAACCTTATAATTACTGCTTTACAAATTTTTCTGTTGCAATTGCATTATCATCTTTTACCCTTACCATATAAGTACCCGGCGCAAGGCTGACAATGCTGAAGCAGTATGTAGCAGCTTTTGCACTAAACTTTAGCAGTTGTTTGCCCTGTATATCAAAAACCGCAATGGTGCTGGTTATTGTGGCATTTAAACCTTTTACGGTAAGCTTATCTTTTGCCGGATTAGGATACAGTTGTATACTGCCCGGTTTTAAATAATTAATGCTTACCGTTTTACTGTAACTAAATTTACCATCTTATCTACCTGTTTAAGGCGGTAGTAATTAATGCCGGGTATGGGTAACTTATCTGTATAAGCATAATCCTGCACCGTTGCACCGGATGCTACATTGTTTACCTGTGCAACAGCAGTATAGTTAGCCGCATTGCTGCTGCGCTCTACTGCAAAATAACTGTTGTTTAATTCTGTTGCCGTTTGCCAGTTAAGGGTAATGTATGCTTTGGTTTGCGTGGCAGTAATTTTATTGTAGATGATGGGTAAGATTGCATGGCCGCCATTGTAGCGGGCAAGGGCAAATTTAGCACCGTGAGAAGGATCGCCCACTTTATAAGTATAACCATTTCCGGATGCTATTATTTTACCATCTGTTTGCAAAGCGGGCTATTAGCAAAACTCTATATATCGCCCATATCTGTAATTACTAACCCATTTTCGCCAAACGAAGAATCAATTGTACCATTACTTTGATAACGGGCCAAAGCAAAAAAGCTTGGTGCAATATAATCTGAGTAAAAACCAACGGCTATAATTTTATTATCGGGCTGTACCAATACTTTTCTTGCTTCTGATTGTTCAGATCCAAAAGATTGTAGCACTATTCCACTTCCTTTTCCAAACGACTCATCAATTTTTTTTTCCGCAGAGTCTCCCAACGGGGACTCTGCAGTTCGTTGGCCTTATTATTATTTTCACCATAAATCTTCGCTTAAATCTATGCTTCTATAAAAGCTGGATAGCATTACCATAAGTACAAGAGTGCGACGCAACAATGTTTAATAGCAGCATAACAGCCGGAAACAAAAAAATTCTCATAAATAATACCACCTGAAATATATAATTACCCGGATAAAGTTAGCAGCCTTTTATTTTTTAAAGATGGGTAATATTACATACCGCACAAGCATATAGATAAGCCCGGAGAGGAATATGAAAATGGATATACGGTTCATGCCATTCATATATTTCATCCATTTTGTAGGTGGATTGTTTGGATCGGGTTTTTTAATGTAGAGGTATTCTGCAAGTTGCCGCCAGATGCCCATAAGATTTATTTTAATTATCAAAATTAACAAGCCTGCCCCAATTAAGTTCATTAATGGAGCGGAACAATTTTCTTTTTTGCCATGATGCGGTGAGCACGTATCTTGTTTTGCAAATGAGCTTTGGAGAAACCATATACAAGCACAGTCCTTTATGGATGCAGAACCTGATGGTTTCGGGCTATGGGTATATGTGGAGGAACCGCCGCTTTGGTGGTGTGTTTAAAGAGGAATATTTAAAAGCAAAGCAACGGGAAAAATTTACAAAGGAACAATGGAAGGTTTATGAAAATGAACAACTGCAAAAAATATTACTTCATGCTTTTGATCATGTACCCTACTATAAAACAAGTTTTGAAAAACATGGTATAAACAGGCGATCTTTAATAAATATTTCCACAGAAACAATTTCGGTATTACCTGTTTTATCAAAAGAGGATTTGCGGACTTATGGCACAACTTCTTTACTTGCAGACCTGCGTGAAAAAGGCGGTAAGTTTTTCGCCAGCAGTGGCAGTACCGGCACACCAACCCAAATACTTTTTTCAACTGCCATGCACCAGCGCTGGTTTGCCATATTTGAACAGCGCGTAAGGAACTGGGCTGGCGTAAGCAGTACTACTCCCCGTGGAATGATTGGTGGAAGAAGGGTTTTACCCGCCGCAAAAAATACTCCTCCTTTTTACCGCTATAACGCTTTTGAAAAGCAGGTTTACTTTTCGGCTTACCATATTAATGCAGGCAATGCTGCTGACTATGTAAATGGAATGACAGCATACAACATTGAATATATGACCGGCTATGCCATGAGTAATTTTTTTCTTGCCCGTTTTTTAAAAGAACAACATATAAAAGCACAACAACTTAAAGCTGTAATTACATCAAGTGAAAAACTTACAGAAGAAATGAGGTTGGTTTTTAGCGAAGTGTATGGCTGTAAAACCTATGACGGATGGAGTGGCGTGGAAGCCTGCGGGCTGATCAGCGAATGTGAGCATGGCAGCCTGCATATTAGTGCTGATGCGGGTTTGATAGAAGTATTGAATGATGATTTGCAGCCGGCGAAACCTGGAATAGCAGGAACAGTATATTGCACAGGTTTCATTAATTATGATCAGCCATTGATCCGTTATAATATTGGGGACCAGGTAATTTTATCGGAACAAAGTTGTATGTGCGGAAGGGCCATGCCGGTTGTAAAAGAAATACTTGGCCGCACAGAGGATGTGATCGTTGGTAATGACGGAAGAGAAATGGTGCGCTTCCACAGTATCTTTAACGGACTGAAATCTATAAAACAGGCACAGGTAATACAGGAAAAAAACTATGATATACTTATTAAAGCGGTTGTAGATACAAGGCTAAACAAAGTGGACGAAGCCTTAATAAAAAGCCGGATCGAAAGTCAGCTGGGGCCAACAGACATTACTATTGAGGAAGTGAATGAAATACCATTAAATAAAAACGGAAAATTTCAGGCGGTCATTTCAAAAATAAAAAAGCATCAAGAAACCTAACCTGCTAAAATCAAACACTTGCCGTTTTATCGAATAACCCTTTCAAAATTCCCCAGCCATACAAAAAATGAAATGAAAAAAATACAATTGGTAGTACAAGAACTAAAAGTCTTTTGGATTTTAACAGCGCATAAAAAGCTGCAACAATACCACAAAGCAAATGGGTTCCAACAACAATCATTAACAATGCCACACTTATTTTTATAAAGAATGGTAATGCTATAAAAGACACCAATAAAAACGCTGAAAACCCAAGCACCGATAGAGTAAAAAATAAAGGTATTAAGTGCCGCAAACCCATTGATGCGGGATTTACTTTCAGGCTCACTGCATTCCATTTTCCCGTTGTTACTGCGTAATCCAATATCCCCTTCAATATTTGTTTGGGGTAATAATAAGCGCTCACCTTATGTGTAAAATACAATTGATAACCAGCCTTGCGAATGCGGTAATTCATGTCATTATCCTGGTTACGTACCAACCGTTCATTGTACAAACCCACTTCATTAAATATACACCGCCTGAACACAGGATAAGGGCATTGCTCCCCCACCCCTTCCTTCACTGTTCTGTACGATTTCCTGCTCACGCCAAAACTGCTCGTCAGCAAATAGTATATCACAATACTCTGTGCACTTTTATCATTCTTGGCAACTTCCACTTTACCACTACAACCAATGCAATTATTTTTTTCCAGTTCTGCCAAACAAATTTCCAGGTAATCGGAATCGTACTTGCTGTGGGCGCCCAGAATTGCAATGTATTCACCGCCCGCCGCTTCTATACCTTTATTAAAAGCAGCGGGCGCAGTACGTTTTTCATTATTAATTACTTGTATAAAAGGGTTTTCCTTTTTTAATTTAATAATTTTTTCTGTTGTTCCATCGGTAGAAGCACCATCAACCAGCAGAAGTTCCAGCTTAAAACTTTCCTGTCTTTGCTGCAGAACAGATTGCACCATTTGCTCAATATAAATAACCTCATTATAAACCGGAATAATTACACTCACTAAAGGCTTTTGCATAGCGTATACTTCATATTTAAGCAAGATCAGGTGACAAAAAAATCAATGCTTTGTTTGGCAATATATAAACTTGTAATCGGTTGAAGCAGTTTTTTTTGAGCCCTGCTACATTGCGCTGTTCAACTCGGTTGCGTCGCACTCTTGTACGGCTATATCATTACTCAGCAACAAACAGCCCTTAACCTGTAATGCTCAAACTAAAGTATTAAACACCGAGCATGATAACTTTACAACAGTCTTATTTATCTTTACACGATAAGCAAAAAAATGAGCGTTAACTACTTTGCACACCCCACAGCAGTTATTGATGAAGGCGCACAAATTGGCGACGGCACTCATATCTGGCACTTTACACACGTGATGCCCGGCACACAAATAGGGACCGGCTGTAACATAGGCCAGAATGTTGTTATATCAACAGGTGTAGCGCTTGGTAAAAATGTAAAAGTGCAGAATAATGTATCATTATACACAGGTGTAACCTGCGGAGATGATGTTTTTCTTGGCCCTTCCTGCGTGTTTACCAATGTCATCAACCCACGCAGCGCAATTGTACGCAAGCATGAATATTCCAAAACATTGGTTGACAAAGGTGCTACCATTGGTGCCAATGCCACTATTGTTTGCGGGCACAATATTGGCGCATATGCTTTTGTAGGCGCGGGTGCTGTTGTTACAAAAACAATACAGCCATATGCATTGGTTGTGGGCAATCCGGCAAAACAAATTGGTTGGGTAAGCGAATACGGTCACCGGCTGCAATTTGACGATGAAGGATTGGCTGTTTGTAAAGAAAGTTTGCAACGCTATCGTTTAATTAATAATAGTGTAACAAGAATTGAATAAATATCAATTCATCTAAACTTACCTTTAAACTAAAGTGCCGTTTCATATAAATCCGGCCAATAAAAAGAACCATAGCTAAACAACCTTTGAAGGGATTGCGACGCAATCAAAAGCTCAGGCCGGATCAAAAATAATGCTGGTATCTTAATAAAGAATAATGAGTAGAATAAAATTTGCAGTTACAGGTTGCGGCCATATAGGGAAGCGGCATGCTGAAATGATTGAAAGAAACAGTGAGGCTGAACTGGTTGCATTGATAGATGTAAAAGAAAAATCTGCATTAAACATTCAGCAATTTGAGGTTCCTTTTTTTAAAACGCTTGATGCCTTCTTACAATCAGGCATTCAGGTTGATGTTATCAATATTGCCACACCAAACGGCCTTCATGCACAGCAGGCGTTTCAATGTCTTGATGCCGGGCATCATGTAGTGATTGAAAAACCTGTTACGCTTACAAAGGCCGATGCTCAAAAAATTATTGATAAAGCCTCTGCCATCGATAAATTCGTTTTTGCCGTAAAACAAAACAGATATTCACCTCCTTCTGCCTGGCTTAAAGAATTAATTGAAAATCAAAAACTAGGCACTATTTTTCTTATACAGCTTAACTGCTGGTGGAACCGTGATGAGCGTTATTATTTAAAAGATGACTGGCATGGGACGAAAGATATGGACGGAGGAACATTGTTTACACAGTTCAGCCATTTTATTGATATGCTTTACTGGATATTTGGCGATATAAAAAATATACAGGCTAAGCTGAAATCCTTTAACCATGGGCATCTTACGTCTTTTGAAGACAGTGGCCTTGTTACTTTCGATCTTGTTAACGGCGGCATGGGATGTATTAATTTTTCTACTTCAGTTTGGGATAAGAACCTGGAAAGCAGCATTACTGTTATAGGACAGAACGGCAGTATAAAAATTGGCGGTCAGTATATGGAAAAGGTTGATTATTGTCATATAAAAGATTACGAATTACCACCCATAAACATCACTAATGCCGGCAATGATTACGGTGCTTATAAGGGCTCTGCAGCCAATCATAATTATGTGATTCAAAACGTAATTGATGTTATCAAAAAACGATCTCCCATTACCACTAATGCCAAAGCAGGTATGATGGTTGCAGATATTATTGAGCGCATTTACCTGGCCGGAAAATTATCAGAATAAACAATTCTAAACTGAACATGTTTTTTCATTTCTCTAATCTTCGCTTTGCTCAATTAAATTACAAAAGCACAAGTGTGCGACGCAACCAAAGCTTAATTCCTATTCTTTAGTTGGGCTCAAAAAAAAATATCCGCAAAAACAATTTTTAAATGTTTTACGGATAACAAAAAATTAGAACAGATAATTATTTATTGCAACTCCCAGGCCAGTGCGCTTGCACCCAGTATGGCAGCATCGGATTCTTTTAAATGGCTTACCAAAATTTTTACTTTGTTCTGAAATATTTGTATCAGGTTCGCTTCCATGTGTTCGCGTGTTGGCTTTAAAATAAGCTCCCCGGCTTTAGTTAACCCGCCAAAAAGAATAATGGCTTCGGGGCTGCTGAACATTACAGCATTCGCCAATGCCATGCCCAATATTTTGCCAGTGAAATCAAAAATTTCTTTCGCAAGTTCATCGCCTCCAATGGCTGCATCAAAAACTTTTTTAGAATCAATGTCCTCCATTTTTAAATTACGCAAAACACTTTTTGTTTTTGTTTGTTTCAGCATTTCAAGTGCTGTAAGTCTCACACCTGTTGCCGAAGCGTAACTTTCAAGGGAACCTTTTTTACCTGTGCCTTCGTGCAGGCGCCCATCGGGTATTATGATGGTATGTCCAAGCTCGCCTGCAAACCCATCGTGACCGTAGATTAAATGACCATTCGCCACAATACCGCTCCCAACACCGGTTCCAAGCGTTATCATAATAAAATCTTTCATACCCTGCGCAGCACCATACATCATTTCTCCAAGTGCAGCAGCATTAGCATCATTGGTTAATACAACGGGCAATTTAAATTTATCTTCAACCAGTTTTGCGAGTGGAATTATTCCCTTCCATGGCAGGTTTGGTGCGTACTCAACCGTACCTGTATAATAGTTTCCGTTTGGTGCACCAACCCCAATACCTTTCATACGGCCAACCCCGCCAGCTTTATCAATCAATATTTTTAAATGCTCATGCAGCTCATCAATAAATGTTTCTACCTGCTTGTGTTTTTTTGTAGAAATATCGCCGGAAAATAAAACATTACCCACGCGGTCTACAATACCAAATTTAGTACCGGTGCCACCAATATCAATCCCAATAACCAAAGGCTCTACAGAAGGTTTTGATGCAGTTGCCATGTTAGATATTTATAAAAATGAATACAATATTTTTGAGCCAAACTTTCAGAACTTTTATGAAGCTTCGGTTGCGTCGCACTCTTGTACTTCACCGCTTTATTGAACAAACAATTACCAGATAGCTTAATTAATGTCCGCCGGCAATCTGCGAGTCAAAGTCAAGCCCCTGTGCCTTTAATACACTTCTCAATTTTAGAGCAAGAAAAGCCAGTAAGCCAAAACAAACCGCAGCAATAAGGTAAGAATTATGCATCCCGATACCAGGCGTATCGCCTAACGAACCTTGTAATGGTGGTATTACCGCACCACCCAAAATCATCATAATTAAAAACGCAGAACCTTGACTGGTATATTTTCCAAGTCCGCCAACACCCAACGAGAAAATACATGGCCACATAACAGAACAACACATGCCACCAAACATAAATGCATAAACAGAAACAATACCATTGGAAAACACCCCCACCAACATAGATACGCCGGCGAGTAATGATACCGTAAGTAATGTTTTAACTGGTTTTTCCTGGCCATAGAAAAAGGCAGCAATGCCTATTGCAACACAAACTGCGTAAGGAATTAGGTCATGAATATCGTTGCCATATAAATGATTCACGAAAAGAATAACCCCAAAAGCTACATAAGGTACAATAACTGTAGCAATCATTTTTCCCGTCTTCGATAAATTGAATACACCAATTGCACCTGTCCATCTTCCAATCATTAGGCTGCCCCAGTAAATGGTAACGTACTTCGAAATTTTACTTTCGTCTAAACCAAGATCAGTTAAATAACCTGGTGTTTTTAGCAATGCACCAAAATTATTGTCGATAGTAACTTCAACACCAACATAAATAAATATAGCCAGCATACCATAGATAAGCTGTGGATATTTCATTGCTCCCCAGCCATCGTTATTTTTTACCGCGCTATTATTAGAATAAAACAAAACAGATACCACCATCAATAATGTTACCAGGAGTAACGGTGTTTTACCGATCTCAGTAAATTGGCCAACCAAAATAATTGCAAGAATCAACCCTGTCATAGTTAATAAAGAAGCAGAAGCCTTTTTCGAGGCCTCAAATTTTGCATCATTCTTTCCTGCTGGTAATTTGGACAACGCAAAAAATATAGCAACTGCTGCAAAAACCACCGCTACAATCAGGTAAAGATTGTTTACGTTGGTAACAGTGACATTTTCATTAGCACTCGTTGCAGAACCAAATAGAAACAAGCTTACTATTATTGGACCAAGTGTAGTGCCCAGGGAGTTTACGCCTCCTGCAAGGTTAAGCCTGTGTGAGCCTGTAGCAGGATCGCCCAATAAAATAGCAAAGGGTTGGGCAGATGTTTGCTGCAATGAAAAGCCAAGCGCTATTATAAAGAAGGAAACGAGAATCAACGGAAAAGATTCAGCATTTGCAGAAGGTATTATTGCCAGGGCACCAACAACTGAAATAAGTAACCCGTAAATAATTCCCTTCTTGTAACCAATTTTATTAAGAATATCATAACCGACCAAACTCGACACAAGATACAGGAGCAATGATCCTATAAAGTAAGCAGCATAAAAAGATGAACCAATCAACTGCGATTCAAACTGGGAGAGCTTAAAATGTGTTTTACAGAACGGAATAAATATGCTGTTACTTGCAGCAATAAATCCCCAAAAGAAAAATACCATTACCAGCGTGGCAAGTGCCCCCGCATTTGTTTTAATAGCCGTATTTGTGTTTGTCTCCGTGGCGGTGATAGTCTGACTCATGCAATCGTTATATTAGGGGGTTAATAAATAAGGCTGTAAAGTAAATACATTTTACATTTTTAAAAATTTTAAATCTTTTGTACTAATTAATTAATTTCATTCATAATATTGTAAGCCATCTTTAAATAACCATTACTAATTCATGGAAATAATTCACGTTAGTGCCGAATGTTATCCTATTGCTAAAGCCGGCGGACTTGGTGACGTGGTGGGAGCACTACCCAAATATCAAACCAACATGGGTCATAATGCAAAAGTGGTAATGCCCATGTACCGTACCAAGTTTCTTTATCAAAATGAATGGATAGTAGATTTTAAGGGGCGCACCAACCTTGGCGATAAATGGTTCGATTTTACCATCATTAAAGAGAAACACAATAAACTGGGTTTCGATCTTTACCTTGTAGACATCAACGGCCTGCTCGACCGCGAAAATGTTTATGGCTACAGCGATGATACAGAAAGGTTTACCTCCTTCCAGATTGCAGTTGTAAACTGGCTTAGTCACTGGCAGAAAAAGCCAGACATAATTCACTGCCACGATCATCATACAGGCCTTATACCTTTTATGGTAAAGCATTGCTACGATTACAACAATCTTGCAGATGTACCCACCGTGGTAACCATCCACAACGCACAATATCAGGGCTGGATGGATTGGGATAAAAGCACTTATATACCACGCTGGGATTCCTGGAAAAGAGGGTTACTCGAATGGAAAGGAAGAATTAATCCCTTGGCATCCGCAGTAAAAAACGCCTGGAAAGTAACAACTGTAAGTTGGAGCTATCTTGACGAACTTAAAGAAAATTCAAACGGATTAGAAGAGCTGTTCGAATATGAGAAAGGTAAATGTTCCGGCATATTAAATGGAATTGATGCAGATGTATGGAGTCCTGAAACCGATACCTATATTGACAATCACTACACAGTTGAAGAAGTGGATACAGGTAAACTCGAAAATAAAAAACTACTTTGCGAGCGCTTTAATTTAGACGTAGAAAAGCCCTTATTCATTTTTATAGGAAGGCTCGTAGGCGAAAAAGCCGCAGATGTATTGCCCGATGCAATTCTCTCTTCCATGTATAGCCAGCAGGGAAAAGTAAATTTTCTCATCCTCGGCAGCGGCGAACCGCATGTAGAGTGGCAGTTAAGCCAGCTTACCAATCATTTTCCCGGAGCCTATAATGCAATGATCGGTTACAACGAAAAGCTGAGTCATCTTATGTATGCCGGGGCCGATTTTCTAATGATGCCGAGCCGTGTAGAACCCTGCGGGCTTAACCAGATGTATGCCATGCAGTACGGCACCGTGCCTGTTGTACGCAGCACCGGCGGATTAAAAGACACAGTAGTTGACATGGGCGACGATAAAGGATGGGGCATCCGTTTTAACCATGCAAGCGTTGGAGATATTACCTATTCCGTAGGTCGCGGCGTAGACCTTTTTTACAACGACCCCAAACAGCTTACCTGGATGCGTAAACGCATGATGAACATTGATAACAGCTGGGAGAATTCGGTACAGCAGTACATCAATGTTTATTCAAGTCTTAAATAAAGTTCTTTTAATAAACGTTGGAATATTTTTAGGCCCGGTGCAAGATTGCGAATGAAGCTTTCGTTGCAGCTTGCCCCACCTCATGGCAGTGGTTGCACTCTGGTACTTAGGAATAAGTTTCAGCACTCAGCTATCAGCATTCAGGTGAATAGATAAAATATTAAACTTAATTTTTCTGATGCATGAAACCTGACTGCTCCTTGCTGATAAATGTCCAGAACGATGAAAGGATTGCGACGCAACAGACGATGCTATGAAAGATCCGCAGCCGGTATCAAAACTTTATAGGAGATTTGAACTGTAAAAAATAATTTATTAATGGAAAGTATTTCTGCATTATCTTGTTTTCAATTACATTCATTATAAATTACCATTTAAATTTTCAGCCATATGTTTTCCTTATCAAAATCAGTCGTATCGGTTATTTTGGGCGGTGGCGCAGGCAGCAGGCTATACCCTTTAACAGCAGCACGTAGCAAACCCGCAGTACCCATTGCAGGCAAGTACAGGTTGGTAGATATTCCTATCAGTAACTGTATCAATTCGAGCATTAACAGAATATTTGTTTTAACACAGTTTAACTCTGCATCGCTTAATAAGCATATCAAAAACACGTACCACTTTAGTGCATTCAGTACCGGCTTTGTGGATATTCTTGCAGCCGAACAAACACCGGATAATCCAGGCTGGTATCAAGGTACAGCAGATGCGGTGCGCCAGTGTTTGCGCCATATTGCCAACAACGATTATGAATATGTTCTAATTCTCAGCGGTGATCAATTGTATCAAATGGACTTTGCTGCAATGATTAATGAACACCGTGCTAAAGGTGCAGATATTTCTATTGCAACAATTCCAGTTGGCGACAGGGAAGCACCCGAGTTCGGGATATTAAAAGCCAATGAAGAAAACTTTATTACCAGCTTTATTGAAAAGCCAAAGAAAGAAATTCTAGGCGAGTGGACAAGCGATACCGGGCATGAAATGCAAGGTCAGGGAAGAAATTATTTAGCTTCGATGGGTATCTATATTTTCAACCGCAGCCTGCTAGATTCGTTGCTGAAAGATGAGTACCCATCTGCAACAGATTTTGGTAAAGAGATTATGCCAAACTCTATTGAAAAATACAAAGTAATCAGTTACCAGTATGATGGTTACTGGACAGATATCGGAAATATCTACTCCTTCTTTGAAGCCAATATTGCTTTAACGGATGATATTCCTGCATTTAATTTATTTGACAGCAGCAAAACCATTTTTACCCGCGCCAGAATGCTGCCACCGGGGAAAATAAGCGGTACTACACTCGAGAAAACAGTAGTATCGGAAGGCTGCCTTATTTTCGCAAGCCGTATAGAAACAAGCGTATTGGGTATACGTTCCAGGATTGGTCACGGAACCACAGTGGTAAGTTGTTACCTGATGGGTAATGATTACTACGAAACCCTTACACAAATGGAAGCCAATGCTGCTAAGGGAATACCAAAAGTGGGCATTGGCGAAAGGTGTTATATTAAGAATGCGATCATTGATAAAAACTGCCGCATTGGTAACGATGTACGTATTAACGGCGGCCCGCATCTTGAAAATACAGATCATACGCTATACACAGTAAAAGAAGGTATTGTAGTGGTAAAGAAAGGTGCTATACTGCCCGATGGTTTTGTAATATAATTTTACTCCATAAAAAAACATCCCGGCAAGAGGGATGTTTTTTTATGCTACGTTCATCTTCGTGTAAATAATACATATTCAAATTCTAAACGATTGCTATGTCAGTATCAGCCCCCTCGAAAGTTGCATCAGGTATTCAAAAACCTACCATGAGTTTTTGGCAAATCTGGAACATGTGTTTCGGCTTTTTTGGTATTCAGTTTGGCTGGAGTTTGCAAATGGGAAATATGAGTGCGATCTACGAATTTCTTGGCGCAACACCCGAACAAATCCCTGGCCTTTGGCTTGCAGCACCTATGACGGGGCTGTTGGTTCAACCCATCATTGGTTATATGAGCGACCGAACCTGGCATCCAAGGCTGGGCAGACGACGACCTTATTTTTTGGTAGGTGCAATTCTTAGTTCCCTTGCTTTATTCATTATGCCAAATGCCTCCTCTTTGTGGATGGCTGCCGGAACATTATGGATACTTGATTCCTGCATCAATGTAAGTATGGAACCCTTTCGTGCATTTGTTGCAGACAATCTTAACGAAAAGCAACGAGCCTACGGTTTTGCTATGCAAAGTATGTTTATAGGGCTTGCATCTTTTGTCGCAGGTTTTTTACCGAGGATTCTTGTAGATTGGTTTGGGGTATCAAGAGATAAAACGGGTGGTTCTATTCCAGAAAATATCATGCTCTCTTTTTATATTGGCGGTGCAGTTTTTTTAACAGCAGTACTTTACACAGTTATAAGAAGCAAAGAATATCCTCCTGTAGATGCTAACTGGAAAGAGAAAGTAAAAGAATCGAACAAAGGTTTTGGCGGTGGCGTGAAAGAAATACTGCACTCCATTGCCAACATGCCAAATAAAATGAAACGCCTTGCCCTGGTAAATTTTTTAACCTGGCCTGGTTTATTTTTAATGTGGTTTTATTATAGCACCGGCGTAGCAGCAGATATTTTTAAAGGCGACCCAAAAACAAGCAGCGACCTTTATACACAGGGATTAGAATTTGCAAACACCACATCGGCAATATTAAACCTGGTAACTTTCGCATTCTCGTTCAGCCTTCCATTTTGGGTAGGTAAGATTGGTAAAAAATATACACACACAGTTTGTCTTCTAATTGGCGGACTGGGTCTTATTTCCGTAAATTTTGTTGAGCAGCCATTTATACTTTATGCATCAATGGGCATGGTGGGTATTGCCTGGGCTTCTATTTTATCTATGCCATATTCAATGCTGGCAAACTGCCTGCCCGAAGGCAAGATTGGTATTTACATGGGTATCTTCAATTTCTTCATCGTGTTACCAGAAATTATTGCATCCCTGTTTTTCGGAAAAATTATGTCTGCTTTTTTGCATAACGATCGCCTGCTTGCGGTGTTAATTGGCGGTGTTCTTTTAATTATTGCTGCAATAGTTTGTGCAATTATTATTAGAGAAGATGATTGAGTTGCTCCGTTTTTTTGCTGCCGGAACAAATACAATTTTGGGCCAGGCAGTAAATTACGAATGTAGCTTCCGTTGCGTCGCACTCTTGTACTTACGAATACAAGGCATCAAGGCAAAGAGGCAGGCAGGCAAAGAGTTTCAGCAACCGGCTTATTGCTCATTGTGCGCTGTTCATTGATCATTATTGTTCCGAACGTATAAGAGTGCGACGCAACAGACGATCACCAATCAACTTCAGCGCGGCTCAAAAAAATTACATTGTATTATTTTATTCAAACATATTTCAAATGAAAAAAAAATCTTTACTTCTTTATTTTATCACCGTTTTTTCTTTATCATTTTCTTTTGCACAATATGCCACAATCTATCCAACAAACTGGTGGGTAGGCATGAAGCACAATAAAGTGCAGTTGCTTATAAGAAGCAGCGGTGACGCATTGAACACTCAACAGGTTCGCATTAATTATGCTGGTGTGCAACTGAATAAAGTAAGCAAATTTGAAAATGGAAAATACCTTGCTGTTGATATAACCATTGCCGCAACTGCAAAGCCAGGCAATGTGCAAATACAATTTGTAAATGGCTCTAAAACCAATGCTGTTCAGTGGGAGTTAAAAGCAAGAAGAAAAGGTAATGGAACGTCCTATGCCCAAGGCGTTACTTCAGCAGATTTTATTTATCTCCTGATGCCCGATCGTTTCAGTAACGGTGATCCCGGCAACGATAAGTTTGCCGATATGAACGATACAGAAAGCGACAGGAACAATCCATTTCTTCGTCACGGCGGTGATCTGCAGGGCATTACCAATCACCTCGATTATTTCAATGACCTTGGTGCAACAGCATTGTGGCTAACGCCTGTAGTTGAAAATGATCAGGCGCTTACAGATGAAGGAGGCAATATGCGCAGTGCATATCATGGTTATGGCTTTACCAATCACTATCAAATAGACAAACGTTTTGGGGGCAATGATGCGTATAAAAAAATGATCGATGCAGCACATGCACACCATTTAAAAATTATTCAGGATGCGGTGTATAATCATATTGGCAACAAGCATTTTTTGTTTCTCGATCCTCCGGCAAAAGACTGGTTTAGCCAATGGCCGCAATACACCAACACAACCTATAAAGATCAGCCGCTTGTAGATCCTTACGCATCGGAAAGTGATAAGCATATAACAGAACGTGGATGGTTTACGCCTTTCCTGCCAGATATAAATCAGCGCAATCCTTTTGTCGCTAATTTCTTAATTCAGCATGCATTGTGGACGGTAGAAGCGTTTGGAATTGACGGCTGGCGTGTAGACACTTATTTCTACAGCGACCGCGATTTTCTAAACAATGTAAATACGGCGCTTTATATTGAATACCCACGTATCACCATCTTTGGCGAAACAACCATGCAGAGTGTGGTTGAGCAGGCTTACTACATGCAAAACAACATCAACACCACATGGAAGAGCAACCTGCAGGGCGTTACAGATTTTCAATGGCAAGGCGGCGCACTTGCCGGATTAAACGAAGGTTTCGGGTGGTCGAATGGAATTATGAAGTTGTACAATACACTTGTGCAGGATCTACTTTATAAAGACCCAATGCGCAACTGCATATTTCTCGATAATCACGATCAGGACAGGTTCTATTCCGTAATTGGCGAAGACTTCGCCAAATATAAAATGGGTTTGGGATTGCTCTTTACCCAGCGTGGCATACCGCAGTTGTATTATGGCACCGAGATCTTGATGAAGAATTTTAAAAACCCATCCGATGCGGAAGTACGCAGGGATTTTCCCGGTGGTTTTGCCGGCGATGCAGAAAATAAATTTGTTGCCAGTGGCCGCACTGCTCAGGAAAACGAAGCCTATAATTATGTAAAAACACTGGCGCAATGCCGCATGCGTTCTTCCGCAATTCAAACGGGCAAAACCACGCAATATGTGCCTGTTGACGGCATGTATGTTTACTTCCGTTACGATGCAAAGCAAACGGTAATGTGTGTGGTAAATACAAGTGATGCTGTTAAAGAAATAGACTTTAGTAATTATGCAGAAAGAACAAACGGGTTTACTAAAGCCACCAATATTGAAAGCAGCGAAACTTATAACACTTCAGACAAAACTAATATTCCTGCAAAGACCATTTGGGTTCTTGAGTTAAAGAAATAAGTAAATAATTTTTAAGCCAGGCGGCAGTAATGCGATGAAGCTTTACTTGCGTCGCACTCTTGTACAGCAAATCTTTACTGACCTTTATCAAAGCGTAGATAGAAGCAACTGCTGTTGGTTAGTTACGATAAAATGATCTTTATTGAAGATCGTTCAAGAATAACCGATATGCAGATATTAACTCCTGATAACAGAAAAAATGAATAAGCTGCTTAATTTTAGAAATATAGTTTTAGCAGTTTTGTGCATTTCTTTTACGAGTTGCCATAAATAGTATAAAGTAACGGCAAATGTTTCTTATAAAAATCTTTATGACCATATTTAGGAAGTTCACAGTCGGGTGTGTATGCTGAATATCTAATCAATTCATCGAACTTCAGCACTAATGTTGGTAAATTTCACCCATAGTTTGAGTATAATACGCTTAAATGCAGAGGGATTTTTTAGTTGAAAAATTTAAGCATAGAGCTAAATATGTTTTAGAACCTGATAATATTCGCGAAGAAACAAGAACCTTAAATTTAGAAACCTGTAAGGATATTGGAAAAATTTAAATAACTACCTGTTGTCTTATTAAAAGGTATCACTGTAACGTGTAAATAGACAATGCATTAATGGTTCAAGTGTCTTTTTCATCTTCGGCAATCCTACCCAGTAACCCATTTTAACCGGCGAGATGGCTTAATTCAAATAAAATAACATTACGTTTGTTTTTTTGGAATAAAAAACAATAAATTCGTTTTGGCGATTGTAATATGTCTTTGTTTTTGTACAGAAAATCTGCCAACGCAGAAAACATCAAATTCTTGTTGAAGATAAAACAGAGGTTTTGCTGGTAAAAACAAGATTTAACATCCATCAATCTTCCCAATAGAATTACAAAACGTGCAATAGTACGACGCAATGGACGATGCAAAAAAATCGCTTGCCGGGCTCAAAATATTTGGCACAACAAGGCTTTTATCATATTTAAAAACAAACATCAGATATGTCTTACTCAAGAAGAAACTTTATTAAAACAGGTGCGCTAACAGTGGCAGGAACAGCCATGTTTTCAAGCGAATTGTTTGCCGCAAAAAAGAACAAAGAAGTATTGGGCATACAGTTATATTCTGTACGCGACGATATGATGAAAGACCCGATGGCCACCCTGCAAAAGCTGGCAGATATGGGTTATACCTATGTAGAACACGCCGATTATTCTGATCGCAAATTCTATAAAAGAACTGCCACGGAATTTAAAAAGATATTAGACGATATGGGTCTAAAAATGCGCAGTGGCCATACGGTAATGAACTCGAAACACTGGGATGAGGGCAAAAAAGATTTTACAGATGAATGGAAATATACAGTTTATGATGCATCTGTTGTTGGACAGAAATATGTAATAAGCCCCTGGCTCGATGACCAGTACAGAACAACCAGCGGCGAGTTGAAAAGATACATGGAGGTGTTTAATAAATGCGGGGCGCTATGCCGAAAAGCAGGGATGAAATTTGGTTATCACAATCATGATTTTGAATTTAGCCAGATGCTGAATGGTGAAAAGGTTTTTGATATAATTCTGCAAAACACCGATCCTTCACTTGTAGCGCAGCAACTCGATATTGGAAATATGTATCATGCAGGTGGGATTGCAGCCGACATTATCAAACAATACCCCGGCCGTTTTGAACTGATGCATGTAAAAGACGAAATTAAGTCGGCCGGCGAAGGGGAAATGGGCGGCAAATACGAAAGTACCATTCTTGGCAAAGGCATACTACCGGTAAAAGAGATAGTTGACCTTGGCAGAAAATCGGGAGGTACCCTGCACTTTATTATTGAGCAAGAATCTTACCAGGATAAAACACCTCTGGATTGCGCAAAAGAAGACTTGGCAATTATGAAGGGCTGGGGGTATTAATACTATAAATTAGATCATTCTAAAAGGGCATCAGCTGATCACTGATGCCCTTTTATTGAAATTAAAAGGATGGCTTGCCCGGTCAGGACGAAATGCTGGATAAGAGAAAAAGCGGTAAAACTGTGCGACGCAACCGGGCTCAATAAAAGCGAGAAAGCAGGGTAAAAAAACTATCCTGTGTATTTACAGCCGGCATTTATTTGCAGGCCCTAACTTTGCAATTAAAATTGTTTGTATGGCGCTGGATAAATACGGTATTGCGAAACGGATAGCGCAGGAACTGAAAGACGGGATGTATGTAAATCTCGGCATAGGTATTCCAACACTAGTGGCGAATTTTATTCCGGAAGGGATGACTGTGATATTGCAAAGCGAGAATGGCATACTTGGAACGGGGCCATATCCTGCCGAAGACGATATTGAGGCAGATCTAATTAACGCGGGTAAGGAAACGGTTACTATAATGGATGGGGGTGTATTTTTTGACAGTGCAGAAAGTTTTGGGATGATAAGAGCGGGTAAGATTGACCTTACTGTGCTTGGTGCAATGGAAGTGAGTGATAAGGGGGATATTGCAAACTGGAAAATTCCGGGGAAAATGGTAAAAGGAATGGGAGGAGCCATGGACCTTGTGGCAAGTGCAAAAAATATTATTGTCGCTATGCAGCACACAAACCCGAAAGGTGAGAGCAAATTACTTTCATCCTGCACACTGCCACTTACAGGGGTTCAATGCGTAAAAAGGGTGGTTACAGAACTGGCAGTGATGGATATTACAGCAGATGGTTTTGTTTTAAAAGAAAGGGCCCCAGGTGTAAGTATTGAAGAAATAAAAAATAAAACAACTGGCCGCCTGAAAGTGCCTGATATTGTTCCCGAAATGATGCTCTAAACGGGTCTCCCCGAACAACTTATTTTCTTTTATTTCGTTACTGTTTAGTCTAATATCAATCTTATATTGAAAGCTGTTTATTCTTATAATTTTGTTTTATGGGTTTTGCTATTGACTGCACCATGTATTTCTGCTTTTGCACAACCTAAGGCAGACTTTACTTCGTCGGTAACGGAAGGCTGCAGCCCTTTATCTGTTCAGTTTACTGATATTTCAACAGGCTCACCAACAAGTTGGTTATGGAAATTCGGCACTGGCAAAACTTCAGTTTTACAAAATCCTTTCGTAATTTTTGATACGGCTGGAATATTTACCGTTACATTAACTGTTAGCAATGGTCCTGACACAGACGTAATAATTAAGGTTGCTTACATAATTGCAGACACGATTCCAAAAGTTCGGTTTAATTTTTTGCCAATTTCAGGGTGCGTACCATTGAATGTAAATTTTACAGATAGCAGCAGCGCAGGTTCCGGTAGCTTAACAAAATGGTTTTGGGATTTTGGGGATGGTTATACTGCTGATAGTACCAATGCCAGTGTAAACCACACGTACACCACCACCGGAACTTTTAAAGTTAAACTTACTGTAGAGAACAGTAACGGCTGCAGAGATTCGTTAATATTAGACAGCACTATACACACCGGAACAAAGCCGGTTCCTTTTTTTACTGCAAATCCTACGAGTGATTGCGCGAAAAATCCATTTAATTTTACAAACCTTACTACCGGTACAGTTACGTCATGGCAATGGGCTTTCGGCGATGGAGATACCAGTTCAAGGAAAAATCCAAGTCATTTCTACACTGATTCGGGTAAAATGACGATAAAACTATTTGCGATAAACAATGGTTGTGTTGACTCATTTATTCGGTATGATTATGTTTATGTGAAACCTCCCTATGTGAAAATCAGGTATAGTTTTGCGTGCAATATTCCTTACACCCGCAGCTTTCAGGCAAAATACGTAGGTGTAAGCAGTTTTTACTGGGATTTTGGCGATGGAACAATAGATTCTGTGAGTACCTCACCCGTTTATACATACAAAGATACCGGCACTTACATTGTAAAGCTATTTTCGTTCGGACCAGAATGTAATTTCAGAGATACCGCGCTCGTATATGTTATTGACGAAAAGCCCGTGATTAATTTTAGCGCTCAAAAAACTCAAATTTGTAAGAACGATACCGTTCATTTTAATGTTACCGGGCTTAACTTGAACTATATTAAAGCATTTGCATGTGATTATGGTGATGGAAATGTGAGCAGTTTTAACCCATCCCCTAATTCCCGGCATGTGTACAATAAAACAGGCACCTATTACCCCACAATTATTACACTGGATATACAAGGTTGTTACGATACATTTCCAGCGCCATTTAAAATAGAAATTTATGGGCCAACTGCGGGCTTTGCAAACAACAGTGCTGTTTGCGTAAACAACTCTACAGGTTTTACGGATTTATCTTCTACAGATGGTGTTCATACCTTGGTCAACTGGCTTTGGGATTATGGCGATGGCACTGTGGAAAGCCTTACCGCGCCTGGTTTTCAACATACTTATAATAAAACTGGTACGTATAACGTAAAACTAAAAGTATCAGATTCAAATGGGTGTGAAGATAGTATAACGAACGCCAGTACTTTGGCCGTTGTAAATAAACCTCAAACTGATTTTACAATGTCCGACACATTAATCTGTTTTGGAAATCAGCTTTTCTTTTCAGATATTTCAGCCGGCCAAATACTTGGTCGTGAATGGTTTTTTGGCGATAGTGATACTTCTACCCAAATGATTGCAACGCATACTTATAAGACTGCCGGTAGTTTTAATATTATGCTTGTAACAGGCAACCAGTCCGGCTGTTCAGATTCTTTAACTAAGACGGTTAAAGTATTGCCGTTACCGGTTGTTAATGCCGGTAACGATTCTGTAATATGTGCAGGGCAGTCAATAGTTTTACAACCTTCTGGGGCAGTCAATTATACTTGGTCATTTCAATCATCACTAAGTTGCACCAATTGCACTAACCCATCGGCAACACCCCAAAACAATACTAACTACAGCGTTACGGGTTCAGATATCTATGGCTGTAAGTCATCCGACTCTTTGTTTGTAACGGTAAAACAACTTTTTACAGTTTCGCTTTCAAAACCTTTAGATACTGTATGTGTTGGCAGTTCTACTCCACTAATGGCGATTGGCGCAGAACTTTACAACTGGCAGCCGCCAACTGGCTTAAGCAATGCTAATGTTGCAAATCCTATTGCAACACCTTTAGCCACTACTACCTATACCGTTACCGGCAACGATAGTAAAAATTGCTTTACCAGCTCAGCAGCGGTTACTGTCCTTGTGTCACCCTACCCTGTTTTTAATATTATTGACAGCAGCGTTACTCTTTCTGGTGGAACAAGTTTTCTAATTCGTGTAAACAACTCGGTTGATATTGTCAAGTGGCAATGGTCGCCACCAACAGATTTATCCTGTGTAACTTGTCCGCAGCCAGTTGCAAAAGCAAATAAAATTGTTCAGTACACAGCCATTGCAACAAACGCTTTGGGCTGTAGTGTAAGCGATAAAATAATAATAAGAGGTTTATGTAACAGCGAAGTAATATATATTCCAAATACTTTTTCTCCAAATGGCGATAATGTAAACGATCGTTTTTATCCACGAGGCTCAGGGCTTTACCTTGTAAAATCAATGCGCATTTTTAACCGTCTGGGTCAGATTGTTTTTGAGAAAATAAATTTTGCCGCAGACGTAGCAAGCGAGGGCTGGAATGGCACCTACCGGTCAAAAAAGCTACCGCAGGATGTATATATTTATTTTATTGAAGTGATTTGCAACGATGGAAAATTATTTACTATAAAAGGAGATATTACCCTGCTTTAAGTATAATACCGGCAAACAGTTTCTTAGGTAATAATTCGTCCTCATTTGCCGCTGATTTTTCTAGCCGGGCATTTGTGTTTTATGGCACAACAGACGATGCTATCACAGCTAAAGGTTATAACCCAATTCAAAAAAATCAATAAAAGAAAGATCACAACGGAAAGGTAAAACACTAAAGCTTTCCATGTTAAAAAAATGTAGCAAAGTTTATCCACAAATAATGGAACAGTCTTTGCTTTGCTGGCACTGGTTGTTACCTTTAGGGCGATTTTGCGTTTTATTAAGAAAGTGGGTATACTATATTAAAAAAACAGCCGTTGAAACCAGTTATGAATTTATATTTAAAAAAGCTCAGCATACTATTCCTTGCTGTTTTTAGTGCAACTGCAGTACAGGCTCAGTTTACCAAAGCAAATGACGACCCCGATGCTGATTTTAAACTTGCCAAAGAGCTTTATCAGAAAGAACAGTTCAGCCTCGCTTATCCATTGTTTAAAATGCTGTATGCAGAGAATAAAACCAACAGCAGCATTCCGGTAACTATTCAAACCGAATCGAAATACTATTCTATCGTTTGCGGACTTGAGCTGCAGGATCAAACAGCAGAAACAGCAGCGATGGAATTTATTGCGTTGGAACATAACGAGCCAAGAACAGAGATGATGAGTTATCATCTGGGGGAATACTATTATACTAAAAAGAATTTTATTGATGCACTTACTTATTTTCAAAATACCAATTACGATAATCTGAGCAACAGTGAGATTGCATCTATGAAATTTCACGAGGCATATGCCTATTTTACCATGCAGCGTTTTAACGAAGCGAAACCCCTGTTCAATGCAATCCGCCAGATACCTGCTGACCCTAATTATGTAGATGCCAATTATTACTACGGCTTTATTGTATTTGGTGAAAAAAATTATAAAGAAGCGCTAAGTAGTTTTAAGATCACCGAAAACAAGCCCGCTTACCAGGGTATTGTTCCGTATTACATAACAGAAATTTATTATTACAGCGGCGACAAAGAAAAAGCACTCGATTATGGTGAAAAAGCATTGCAGAAAGGTGGGCAATTCTACGACCTGCAGATGCACCAAATTGTAGGGCATATTTATTTTGAGAAAAAGAATTTTGAAAAAGCGCTTCCGCATATTGAACAATACGTTACAAAAACACAAAAAGTAAACAGGGAAGATCTTTATGAGCTTGCATTTTGTTATTACTATACAAAGCAATACCGTAAAGCGGTTGACGGCTTTAAGGAACTTGGCGGCAAGCAAGATTCGCTTGCACAAAACAGCATGTATCTTTTAGCAGATTCTTATTTAAAGATCGGCCAGAAACCAAGTGCAAGAAGCGCTTTCCTTTTCTGCGCTTTAAACAGCAGTAACAAAACACAGAAAGAAATATCGAAATTTAATTTTGGTAAATTGTCATACGAGCTGGGCTATACAGATGTTGCACTAAACGAATTAAAAGATTTTATAGCAGCTTATCCTAAAAGCGAATATGCCGATGAAGCAAAAGATCTACTCGTTAATGTACTTGCCAATACCAATAATTACAAAGAAGCTTTGAGCCTGGTTGGCAATATGCGTGTAAGGGCAGAATCTGTAAAAAGGGTTTATCCAAAAATCTTATATGGCCGGGCAGTTGAATTGGTAAATGACCAACAAATAGTGCAGGCTGAAGCTTTACTGAATGAAATTTTTGAATCTGACTATAATTTTGCGCAATTGCCCTTTGCCAATTTCTGGAAAGGTGAAATTGCATTTAGAATAAACCAGTTTGATTCCGCTATTTACTACCTGGGCAACTATATGAAAACGCCGGTTGTTTATGGAGAAGTTAACCCCACAAATGCCAGGTATAGCCTGGGTTATAGCTTTATGCGCCAGGAAGATTATACTGATGCGCTTAAATATTTTGAACAAATTACCACTTCTGTTACCGCTGCCTCAAAACCTATTGAACAGGACGCCTACAGCCGCAGTGCCGACTGTTATTTTATGCAGAAGAAATTCAGCAAGGCTTTGCAGATGTATGATAATATTATCAATAACAATCTTCAGGGAGCCGACTATGCATTATACCAAAAAGCAGTTATAGCAGGTGCATCCAGCCAGTATGCACAAAAGGTCGCGTTGTTACAGTCAATAGCAATGCGATTTCCATCATCTGCAATGGTGCCAGACGCAAATATGGAGATAGCCAATACTTACCTTGCAAACGACCAGTACGAGGCAGCAATTGCGCCATTAAACGCAGTACTGAAAAATAAAAATGCAGAATCGCTTAAACCTCAGGCTTACTTAAAATTGGGGATTGCCTATTTTAATCAAAATAATAACAATGAAGCACTCAATAATTTTAAACAGCTCATCTCAACTTATCCCAACTCAGAGGAAAGCGACGAAGCAGTTGATTATGTACGCAACATATTTATAGAGAACCAGCGCCCGGCCGAGTTTGTAACATTCATGCGACAGAACGGCAAGATTATTAGTTACTCCGAAGAAGACTCGCTTACTTATGTATCTGCAAGCATTCCTTATAACAATAAATCGTATGATGCAGCACTGAAAAGTTTTACAGATTACTTGCAGAAATTTCCTGATGGCAAGTATGCCGTTGACGCTAATTACCAGGTTGCAGATATTTACAATGGCAAAAAAGATTTTACCAACGCATTAAAATACTTTGCAGCAGTTGCTAACAGGGCTCCAAATAAGTTTGCCGAAATAAGTGTACTGCAGGCTGCACGCATATGCTATTTTGAGTTGAAAGATTATACCCAAGCCGAGCAATATTTTCTACAGTTAAAAACTTTGGCGGTTTCCGCAGAGAATAAATTAGAAGCGATGCGCGGCCTGCTGCGTTGCCAGTTTAAATTATCGCAATGGGCGGATGGTGTTACCAATGCACAAGACCTGCTGCAACAGAAAGGTGTTGCTACTGATGATAAAATGATGGCCAATATGGTTATCGCAAAAAGCTATCAATACAACAACCTGTTATTTGAAGCAGCGGCCGCTTACAAGCAGGTTGTAGAGCTTGGCAAATCGGAATATGCGGCAGAGGCACGATACCGTATTGCTGAAATTTTATCGCTGCAAAACAAATTACCCGAAGCGGAAAAAGCTGCTTTTGAAGTAATCAATAAAGCCGGCTCTTACGATTACTGGATAACCAAAGCTTACATATTGCTGGGCGATATTTATTTTAAAGAAAAAGATTATTTTAATTCTGAAGCAACATTGAAGAGCGTGGTCGAAAATGCTACCCTGCCTGACTTACAGCGGGAAGCGCAAAATAAATTAAATACGGTTACAGACGAGCGGGTTAAAAACAGCAAGGTTAGCCAGTAGAAAAGTCAGGGAGTCAAAAGGCAGAAAATAAATGAATGAAACAAGTAATGAAGCATATTATTTAAACAACAATTTTGGTACTAAGCTGCATTACTACTATTAAGCTTCGTTGTGTCACTCACTTGTACTTTTAGGAAGTTAAGCAGCAAGTTCACGAGTTGCAGTGTTCTAAAGTTATACCGGCATCGCCACCTAGAAACCCATGAACTTTGGAACTTGTGAGTTGATGAAATTTATTCTTAAGTACAAGAGTGCGACGCAAGGAACGATGAAAAAAGAATTAAAAGCCGGGTTCAAAAAAAATACCCGGCACAGCGAAAAATAAAAGGAATGAAAAGAACCATTATTATAGCATTGTTTTTTACGCTGGCTTTAAATGTTTTTGCACAAAAAAACAAAAAGGCTAAACCGGTTGATAAAAAGCAAACGGAACAGATCCAAGTAAAAAAAGACACACTGCCACAGCGGACCGTTACCGTTACGTCTGCGTTTCAGCCTTCGTTAAAACCCACTACAAAAGTAAATTTCAGCGCCGCTTCGCCGGCACCGGATACAGCAAGAAATGTACTTCCGTACGATGTGCCGGCTCAAAATATTGACTTCAGTTATCAGTCGCCTGCGCTTAAACCGTTGGCACAAATTATTGATACCGTAGTGCATTGGGAGAACAGAGGTTTTATAAAAGCTGGTTACGGAAATTATACAACACCTTTTTTACAGGCGGGCGTATCGCTGGGCGATGGTGTTAAATCTGTAGTGAATATAAATGGCAAATACACATCTTCAAAAAGTAGTGTGCCGTTTCAGCAATTTAGCAAACTTAACTTAGATGGCATTGGAATTTTTAACAGTGCCAATAACAAAAATGAATGGACAGGCAAGTTACTCTACGACAATAATACCCAGTATCAGTATGGCTTTCTGCCCGATACGCTGCAATTTATTAAAGACGATCTTCGGCAACGTTTCACCACATTCGGTGGTGGCGTATCAATAAGAAATAAAACCCAGAATGCGGCGGGTATCAGTTACAATCCCGGTATTGCCCTAACCATGTTTCAGGATAATCATGGCAGCACAGAAAGTAATTTTATTATCAATGCGCCCATGTCAAAATCTTTTGGAAAAATATTTGCATTCAACTTCGGGCTCAATGCTGATATAACTACCTATAAGAGCGATAGTGCCGGCACTCTTAACAACAATATTTATGCGCTTACGCCGGCCATACAATTTAAGACACCCAACTTTAAAGTGGTGGCAGGTGTATCTCCAACATGGGATAATGATGTTTTTTCTTTTCTGCCAAACATAACCGCCGAAGCTAAAATTACCAACGAAAAATTTATACTACAAGCTGGCTGGACGGGATACTTTATCAAGACAACTTACCAATACCTGGCTTCGCTTAATCCGTGGCTGCAGCAGCCCAAATTTTTGCTCAATAACAGGATCAAGGAACAATATGCCGGATTCAAAGGATCGGCAGGTTCACATGTTACATACGATGCAAGGGTTAGTTATTTGCAGTTCAGCAACCAGCCTTTATTTGTAAATGATACGGTTACCGGCAAGTCGTTCCAGGTAATAAACGAGTCTGAAATGAAAGCCATCCGCATACACGGCGAGGTAGGTTATACCATGCAGGAGAAAATTTCGCTGCTCGCAGGCTTAACATTTAACCAGTACAGTAATCTCAAGAATAACGAAAAAGCCTGGGGTCTTTTGCCCTTAGAAGTGAATGCTTCGCTTCGCTGGCAGGTAATGAAAGACTTTCTGGTAAAAAGCGATTTTTATTTTTGGGACGGACCGCAATACCGCAACAAAAACTTACAGAGTCAAAAGCTGCAACCCGCAGCAGACCTTAATCTTGGGGTAGAGTTTACAATAGTACCCAATCTTAATGCATGGGTACAAATGAATAATTTATTCAATAATAAATACGAACGCTGGAACCAGTATCCTGTGCTTGGCTTTAACGTTCTTGCCGGTGTTGTGTATTCTTTTGGAGATATAAAAACAAAGCTGAAGACATTGAGCAATCAATAACGCGCCGTGAACTATCATTTATGAACAAGTGATTTTTTTACCCAGCATCAGTTCATTTTTCACCGTTCCTTGCGTCGCACTCTTGTACAGCATATCTTTGATGAAATGAACTGGATGGATTTAATAGCTGTAGCCTCTATAAGCAAAGTTTCAAATACAATTCATGCATCAACACCTGATAAAATATTTTTCGCTGTATAAAAACCTATCCTTGCCGGGCATAGGTTCTTTCGAAACTTCGTTTCACCCCCCCGAGCTTGATTTTGCAAACAAAATATTAAAGGCACCTGCTTACGACATCCAATACAGCAATGCTGAACCCGATACCAAAGCGCATTTTTATACCTATTTAGCCAAAGAAATGGGGCTTCAATACGAAGAAGCGGAACATCAGCTAAAAAAATTTACTGCGCAGCTAAAAGATAAACTCGATACAGGTGAGCCTGTAAATTTTTCCGGAATGGGCGTACTTACAAAAAAAGAAGACGCTTATTCATTTGATGCTAATAACAGCCTAAACGATTTTTTTCCAGCAATTACGGCCGAACGCGTAATAAGGCAAAACGCAGAGCATAATGTAAGGGTTGGTGAAGATGACAGAACTTCCACTGAAATGCACCATCAACTGAATCAAACCATAGTAAAGGAAGAGCGTTGGTGGATTGCCGCTCTAGTGCTTGGGTTTATTGGTATAGCAGCAATTGCCTATTATTATTACACGAAATAGCAACAACTAAACTTATTTAGAAAGATTCAAAACAGATTCGGGTAATCGCTTATAATGCCATCTACGCCCAAATTTTTCAGCCTTTCAATTTCTGTTTTGTTATTCACTGTCCACGGTATAATTTTTATACCGGTGTTATGACATTGTTTAACCAATAATGGCGTAACAAGTTGGTAAGCCGGGCTGTAAATGGTGGGAATAAACCCCAGCTCCTTTAGCTGTAAGGCAAATGATTTTTTATCAAATTCTTCAATAAGTAAAGCAGTTTTAATAGCAGGGTAATGTTCATGCAAATATTGCAGCGTTCGTTTATCAAAAGACTGAATAATGGTTCGGTCTTCAATTCCTTTTTCTTTTATTACAGCCATCAGCAGTTCTACAAATTCAGCCGGTTTGGGATGATAAATACCGTCGCCTGCAGGGTCGCTTTTTGTTTCAATATTATAAAAGACCGGCGGCCTTTTACGGGTCATCATAAACGCTGATACGCTGTCAATAACATCTTTAAGTAAAGGCTTTATAGCTTTTATTTTTTGCTGCTGCGGAAAATGGGGGTGCGGCTTTAAACCTACGTCAAAATTCTTCACTTCATCATAGGTCATGTTATAAATATTCAGGCTTTTCTCTTCCTGAAGCGTTACAAAAATTCCATCTGGCTTTGTTGTAATCTCGTGGTTAAAGAAAGGTTCATGGCTCATAACTACCTGCGAATCTTTGGTAATAACCGCATCCATTTCCAGTGTAGTTACACCCAGGTCAATCGCATTAAGATAGGCTGGTATTGTATTTTCGGGCATTAACCCGCGGCAGCCACGGTGGCCCTCTTTATCAAAAACCGATGACAAAGCCGTATAAGAAGGATCAATATGCGAATGGCAGCTCATCATTGAATAGATAATTGATAAAGAAAGCAATTTTTTCATCCTCTGAAAATTTGATTTTTGCGCTCCTGCATTTCTGATGCAATGCTACGTCCATCGGCATCCTGCTCTTTAAGATGGTTTATTATGTTTTCGTAGCTTTTTTTGTCGCGGTTCTGGCTAAGTTTAAATACATGGTCTATAGCTATAATTTCAATTTGAAAAGCCACAATCGCTTTCATCATATTGTCCAGATAACTGTTTTCCATGTTGTGCACAGCAGCCGGTGAATGTGCATCATTTTCGAAATGACCGGTAAGTTTTTCCAGTATTTTATACAACCCTTCTTCATTCAAAAAATTTAAAATTCCTTTTGCATGTACAGCCTGGTAATTCCAGGTACTGGCCACCTGTTTGTTTTGGTACCATGATGCGCTTACATAGGTATGCGGACCGGAAAAAATTGCCAGCACATTCGGGTTTGTTTCAAACGCTTTGGTGTGTTCCTGTTTACGCATGGTATGCGCAAGTAGAAAAAGCTTGTCGTCTCTTTGTTCGAGCAGCACTGGAATATGGGTAGCCACGGGTTTACCCTTGGCATCGGTGCCGCATAAAACAATGAACGGATGATGCTTCATAAATTCAATTACTTCTTTCTGGTTGCTGGCTTTGAAATAAGGGATGTTGTACATATTTCTATTTTGGAGCTGTGGGCATTAACAATTATTGAAAATAGAGTTCAAATGATCTAACGAAATATTGAAGAAATTTACTCCGCGTACATCTGGCGCAACCTGTAAACAAAAGTTACAACTCCTTTGCATACATTGCTGAATAGAATTATTACAGTACAAGAGTGCGACGCAAGTAAAGCCAACTTCTTTTACAAATGCCCGGCTAAAAAAATGCTTCATTCATTCTTCATTGTTTATTTTTGAGTGTTCATTACTCTGCCACTTCAATCATTGTTGTTGTGGACATATTTGCATTGCGCACGGCAATATTTCTTACCGTTGCCGAAGCAAAATCTTCGAAGGCCTTTTTGCTTAACGCATCGTCGCCCATCATAGCGGGTACGCCTGCATCGCCGCCTTCGCGTATACTTTGCACAATGGGAATCTGGCCGAGGAAAGGCAGATCGTACTCGTCGGCAAGCCGCTTACCGCCATCTTTTCCGAAGATGTAATATTTATTGTTGGGCAATTCCTGCGGAGTGAAATAGGACATATTTTCTACCAACCCGATGATAGGCACATTGATTTGCGCCTGCCCAAACATAGCAATACCTTTTTTGGCATCTGCAAGCGCAACATTTTGCGGGGTAGTAACAATTACTACACCCGTAACGGGTACGGTTTGCATAAGGGTTAAGTGTATGTCGCCGGTACCGGGTGGCATGTCTATAACAAGGTAATCAAGTTCGCCCCAGTCAACTTCTGTTACAAACTGGCGGATGGCGCTGCTGGCCATGGGGCCACGCCAAACAACAGCATTTTTTTCATCGACAAGCAAACCAATACTCATTAGTTTTAGGCCATAACGGTCAAGTGGAATTATCATTCCTTTGCCTTCTACATCTTTCATCATGGGCCTTTCGCCACGAACGCCAAACATTATGGGTACACTTGGGCCATAAATATCAGCATCCATTAAACCCACTTTTGCACCGCCTTTTGCAAAAGCCAGTGCAAGGTTAGCGGCAACAGTGCTTTTACCCACGCCTCCTTTGCCGCTAACTACGGCAATTATATTTTTAACGCCGGGCAAAACAGATTTGGCATCTTTACGGTTACTGGTAGTATGCGAAGTAAAGTTTACTTTTACCCTGGCAGCTTTACTAACCAGTATTTTTACCGCGTTAATGCAGGCGGACTGTATCATGTCTTTCATTGGGCAGGCCGGCGTGGTTAAAACAACAGTAAAAGACACATCATCCCCCGCCACTTTTACGTCTTTTACCATGTTTAAGGTAACTATATCTTTACCAAGGTCTGGCTCCTGAACATTGCTTAAAGCCTTGAGAATATCGGTTTCAGTCATCACACATTATTTTGTTAAAAAGAATTATTTTGGTGCAAAATTAATCTTCAAAGGGGTTATTTTGTTTTAAATAAATTTGCCTTCAACGGCAGCATACATTTAAACGACCTTTTACTGCATGAAGCAATTTATACGTAGTCTCTTATTTTCTTCAATCATATTAATTTCGATTAATCTGCATGCACAGACTAATGACGCCGGCCAAGATTCAGTTATACAGTTGTACGGAGTAGTAATGACTGCAGACAGCCTTGATGCAATACCTTCTGCGAGCGTAATAGTAGAAGATAAAATGCGCGGAACATTTACCAATGACCACGGTGTTTTTTCCATAGTAGTGCTTAAAGGTGACAAAGTACGCTTTTCCTGTATCGGTTTCAAAGACAGAATCATAAGCATACCCAGTAACCTGGAGGGCAACCAGTATAGCGTAATACAACTAATGATAAACGATACTGCATACCTGCCCGCAACAATTTTAAAACCAAGACCCAGTAAAGCCCAATTTGAACGAGATTTCGTAAATATTGACGTGCCTGCCGACGCACTTGAAATAGCCCGCCAAAACAACAGCGAAGCCACCAGGCGCGCACTTATTGCTGCGTTGCCGGCAGATGGCCGCGAAGCCGTAAATTCATTAATGCGTCAAAATGCACAGAAATATACTTACATGGGTCAGGCTCCGCCGCAAAATATTTTCAATCCATTTGCGTGGGCCGAATTTATAAAGGCATGGAAACGGGGCGATTTTAAAAAGAAACCGTAGCCTTTCTATATTTTAATAATTATTTTTTTGAGCCAGGCACCACACTTTCATAGCGTCTTTGTTGCGTCGCACTCTTGTACTTTCAATTCATTATTCGGCACATGCCAGTCAGCATAATTATTGCGCGGCCTGTTATTTTCCAAGAAGAGAAAGCCGATGAGCATCATTAGTTTTCCTCAAATCTGCTTACCTATTTTAGTAACGGTTGAACACTTACATTTGTATTCTTCCTAAAAAATAAATTCCCCGCGAAAGGCGGGATGGAGGTTTTATCTATGCAAAATATTTCTGTAATAGGCGCAGGCACTATGGGTAACGGCATTGCCCATGTATTTGCTCAAAACGGTTTTACTGTAACTCTAATTGATGTAAACATTGCACAACTTGAAAAAGCATTAGTTACCATTACCAAAAACCTTGACCGGCAGGTTTCAAAAGCCACTTTAACCGAAGAACAAAAGCATGCAACGCTTGCAAATATTACACTACTGCCGAACATCGCGGAAGGTGTAAAAAATGCCGAACTGGTGGTCGAAGCGGCAACGGAAAATACAGAACTCAAACTTCAAATCTTCAGGCAAATCGATGAGGCAGCACCCGCCGGATGTATACTGGCGTCAAATACTTCGTCTATTTCTATCACTAAGATTGCTTCTGTTACAAAAAGGCCTGAGCTGGTAATTGGTATGCACTTTATGAACCCGGTACCGGTGATGAAACTGGTGGAAATAATCAATGGTTATGCAACAAACAAACACGTTACACAAACTATTGTTGGGCTAAGCAGGCAATTGAGTAAAGTACCTTGTGTAGTAAATGACTATCCTGGTTTTATTGCAAACAGGATATTGATGCCGATGCTAAACGAAGCCATTTTTAGTTTATACGAAGGTATTGCAGGTGTGGAAGAAATTGACACCATCATGAAACTTGGCATGGCTCACCCGATGGGGCCGTTACAATTGGCCGACTTTATAGGCCTTGATGTTTGCCTGAGTATTTTAAAAGTTTTATACGATGGTTTTGGCAATACAAAGTATGCCCCCTGCCCCTTACTGGTAAATATGGTTATGGCCAAAAAGCTGGGTATAAAAACCGGCGAGGGATTTTATACCTATACCCCCGGATCAAAAGAGCTGGCAGTAAGCGCCATGTTCAACAAATAATAAGTGAGCATATATTTTTTGAATAAGTGCAGTTGCCGAATATTGTTACTGAATGTACAAGCGTGCGACGACCGACTTGGCGGGGCAAGCTGCATCGGAAGATTCATAGCAATTCAATAGCTGGGCTCAAAATTGTCTTTGTGTTTTCTTTCTTTTAAAGATTTGAACCAGGGCCTATATACATTGCAATTGTTTAGTTTTGTTCAACTGGTTTGCAAAAATTTTACCGCATGAAAAAATCGCTGGTTGTTATTAGGTGGATTGTTGGCTTACTTTTTATTTTTTCGGGTCTCATTAAAGCAAACGACCCACTGGGCCTGAGTTATAAAATGCAGGAGTTTTTTGAAGTGTGGGGCCTTAGCAGCCTAAATGGCTTCACGCTTTCTCTTTCGCTTGTTATGAATGTATTTGAAGTGCTTGCAGGTGTGGCTGTTATTATAGGCTGGCGCATGCGGCTTTTTAGTTGGTTGTTACTGTTGTTGATCATTTTCTTTTGTTTCTTAACAGCCTACGCTTACCTGAGTGGTAATATTAAAACATGTGGCTGTTTTGGTGACTGTATTCCGCTTACACCGTTAACCTCTTTTATAAAGGATCTTTTGCTGCTACTGCTAATATTGGTATTGTTTTTTAACTGGAAAAAAATTAAACCGGCAGTCGCAGCTCCATTACCGCAGGTGTTGCTAATAATTTGCGTTTCAAGTACAATTTACCTTCAATATTATGTAATGAACCACCTTCCTTTAAAAGACTGTTTGCCATTTAAAAAGGGAGCCAATATTATTGAAAGCATGAAAGTACCTGCAGGCGCCCCTGCTGACAGCATTGTGCTAACGTTTAAATACAAAAAGAACGGTCAGCTAATGGAGTTTGACGCCAACAGTTTTCCCGCAGATTTTGATTCTACTTACGAATTTGTAGAACGCTACCAAAAAACCGTTAAGAAAGGTTTTGAACCTGCTATCGTTGATTTTAGTTTGCAGAGTTTAAAAGGTAACGATATAACGGTTTCTGTACTTAACCAGGGCAATTATTATGTAATGCTTTTGGTAAATGATTTCTCGAACAGCGAAAAATGGCGCAACAAAGATTTCGATTCCCTTGAAGCAAAACTTGCTGCTAAACATCTTCCACTTTTCATTGTAACTTCTGAGAAAGATAAGGCCATTGAATTTTTTGGTACCAATAATAAAAACATAAGGATACTGATAGGCGACGGCACTGTTATAAAAACTGCTGCCCGGGTAAACCCTACGTATTTTGTTATGCAGCTTGCCAATATTAAATATAAATATAGCTACCAAGATATTAATATGGTAATGGAAGCAATTAATGCAGCACCGGTAAATGAATATTATGATGATTTTGATATTCAATTCGATACTGGACAATAATAATGCCCGCTAATTTTGTTGAACAGCACTGCATTGCGTATTTGCAGCATTAAAAAATAACACCGAAACAGTTAGATATATGCGGCAACTTTATGAAATTTGCTTTCTTAAAACACCAGTCTAAAAATTATAAAATTATGCGCACAATAAACGAAGTACTTCAGCAGAAAGGCCCGCATTTTAATTACATAGATTCAGACGCTACAGTTCTTGATGCCATTAAAGTAATGAAGAATGAGAACATCAGCTATCTGATAGTCAATGAAAATGATACCTATGCGGGCATAATATCTGAACGGGATTATACCCATAAAGTAATCCTCGAAAACAAACATTCGGCAACTACAATGGTGAAAGAAATTATGACGAAAGATTTCCCCATTGTTAGCGGATCTAATACCGCCGAGCAATGTATGGTTATCATGAATGCCGCCAAAAGCCGCTACCTGCCTGTGTATGATGGACTTGAATTTAGAGGCATCATCACCATACACGATTTAATGCGCGAAGCCATCCTGGAGAACGAAAAAAGTTCAGAGCCTATGAAAGAAGCACTTAACAACAGATCACTTAAATTTTATTAGCAGCAAACTACTCAGCGTATCACCACCTGTTTAACTACGGTTTCACCCATCGTTTCATTTATGCGTTCTATTATTTTATCTTTCTGATAAACAAGTTCTTGTTTAAGCGGGCCAACGGAAGTATGTATAAATAAAGTGTGGTTAATAATCTCAATTTTATCGGTGTGTTTGGCAATCGTTTTACCCATTATTTCGGCCCAAATGCTCTCTATCTGCGCCGCATGCACACCGTTTTTCAATTTGCTTTTATCCAAAAACTGTTTAAGCGCCTCCCCAATTTGTAAGTAAGCCATAGTGTAAAAGTAAATACAAAGCCACCGCGCAGGCAAATATTTTATAAACAGTATGCTATATTTTTTTTTGACCCGGCCTTCATTTCTTTATCAAGCTTTACTTGCGTCGCACACTTGTACGGCAAATCTTTATTCAGCTTTTACCTTAGCGTAGATTAACGCGAAGCTCGTTTGCAATTAAATATGCATTTATTCTCCACTTTAAAAGTTATGCACTATATGCACTAAAACCTGTTTGCAAACGGTAAACTCCACAGTTCAATTTCTGCCCTGCCGATGAACGGATTGCGACGCAACCAGGATGCCATAGGGTACAAATGCCGGTATTGCAAAGCATTTAAGTGAAGAACTAAATACTAACAGGTAAAAAAATTTGAAGCTAAAAAAAATCTTATCATAATTTAATTATCTTGTGGGCTCCATTTCTATGAAACACTAACCAAAAAAACCAAGCACATGAATGTAGCTGTTATAGGTGCCGGCCCAACAGGCCTAAGTCTGGCTTATGAATTAACAAGAAAAGGTATTAATGTAGATGTGTATGAAAGAGACAGTATTCCCGGTGGCCTTGCCAAGAGCATTACGCTCTGGGATGAGGAAGTTGAAGTAGGCCCTCATTACCTTACCGAAAATCTTGACAGTGGCGTAAAAGACCTCTTACGAAACGTAATTGCAGATGATCAGCTTCACCGCTACGAACGCAAAACCCGCATTTATATTGATGACAAATTTTTCATTTATCCGCCCGGTGCGGTAAACCTGATTAAGAACCTGGGTTTCTTTAAAACGATACAAGCAGGGTTTTCTTACATGATGCAGATAGTAAGTCCTTCTAAAGATAATGGCAGCGTGGAGTCTTTTATTACCCGCAACCTGGGAACTTACCTGTATAAAAATTTCTTTAAAGAATATTCCGAAAAGCTTTGGGGCACACCCTGCAGCACATTAGACGAAAGCTATGGCAAAATAATGATTGGTTTTGGAAACCTTACCCGTTTGCAAACGCTAAAAAAATATTTTGCAAAAAAAGATATACTGGAGTTCAGCAAAAACCTTTATCCCAAAGGTGGCATGAATGTTTTATGGAACAGCCTTACCGAAAAAGTAAGAGAGCAAGGTGGTACCGTTACTTTTGGCGCCGTTATACAACAGGTTATAGCAGAAGATAAAAAAGTTAAAGGACTACAGTTTGCAGATGGTACCGTAAAGCCTTACGATTACGTTATTTCCACCATCCCCGAAGGCATTATGCTGCGCATGATGCCCGGCGTTCCAAAGAAAATATTCGAAGACCTGGCCACTATTAAAACACGCTGTGTCATCTGTGTATTTTTACATGTGGAGCATTGCGATCTTATTGACTCTAACAGTGTATTTATTTATACCAACAAAGTAATAGCCGCCAGAATTACCAATTACAACGCGTTTAGAAACGAAGCGGGTAACGATGTTATGTCAATCGAATACTGGACCAGCGATACAGATGAATTATGGCTTGCCCCACCAGAAAAAATTATTGCGGTAGTTGAAAAAGATTTGAAACAGTTTAAAGGCCACGAAAAAGTAAAAATAAAAGACACCAAGATCATTAAGCTCAGAAATGCATACCAAGTACCATTCCCCGATCTTAAATTTATAAAAGCAGATGCAGCCAATTATTTAAAAGAATTTAACGGCCTATTAATTACCGGCCGCGCCAACCAAACCAATTTTAACTACGGCATGGGCGATGCCCTGGCCGAAGGAGTTAATAAAGCCCGGGAAATAATGGCAAAGGACGGGATAACCGCGTAAGTTTCTAAAATTGTCTAGCTGGTGTGCAGGTCATTTTATTTTAAACCAGCAGGTGAATTTTTCAAATCCAGGTCTCTGAAGAAAGAAATTTTTTTGTACCCAGCCACACAGCTGTATTCATCTTTTCTTGCGTCGCACTCTTGTACTTTCGGTTCAAGATGCACCCTGCCGCATCAGCCTCATTAATTATTTATTGTTCATTATTGATTACCGCGTTTATTAGCTTTGCCACAACAATATGAGCGAATACATTAATATCGGAAAATTTGTAGCAGCCTTTGGTTTAACCGGCGAGCTTATTTTAAAACACGCTTTAGGTAAAAAACTAATTTTTAAAGAAGGTGAAATAATTTTTATAGAAGAACGTAAAGGTTCTTACCTACCCTATTTTGTAGCATCTTCAAAAGCAAAGAACAATGAAGAAACCGCCATTCTGTTAGAAGGATTTAGTACAAGAGAAAAATCGCAGTTGATGGTAAAAAAACAAGCCTGGCTGCCTGATGATGACTTTAGAAAACTGGTTGCAAAAAATTCACCTATTGGGTTAATTGGCTATACACTTATTGAAGAAGGAAACGAACTTGGTGCAATAGAAGAAGTTATCGAACAGCCGCACCAGGTATTGCTTCAATTAATGATGCAGGAAAAAGAAGTGCTGATTCCCCTGCACGATGAAACCCTGGTTAAAATACATCATAAACAAAAGGAAGTACATGTTGTACTTCCGGCTGGCTTACTCGATGTGTATCTGAAGAGCTAATATGCTTTCTTCACAAGGTTTACATTTCTCTGCTTCAGGTAATTGATCATATAGGTAAAACATTTTTGGTGTTTGCCAACAAGCTCCGGGGGAAAAACGCCTTTGTATTTGAACAAACCTTCCGCTATAGCATTCACCGCTGCTGTGCAAGTATAGCCTGTGGTTCTGGACATGGAAGATGTTTGTGTTGCTGCATCGTAGCGGTCGAGCATCGTGTACTCAATTGTTTTTGTTTCACCATTCATCTCTCCTTTTATCACCACTTTTAAAATAGTAAATTCTTCATCACCCGGCTGCAGTTTCCATTCGTTTAATAAAATAGCGGAGGTGTAATTCAACGGAATAATTTGTTCGCCTTTATAAACTATTGCTTCTTCAGCAAAGAATCCGCTTCTTTGCAAAGCAATAATTAACTCAGCGTGACCGGGATAGCGTAGTGTTTTTTCTTTCAAATCGGGAATATGCGGCATGGTAAACAATAATGAACGAAGACCATCTGTATTAAAGCATTCCAAAGTTCCGATTTCATCAAAATCCATTAGTTCAATTTCAGTCATGGCGGGCTTAATAATAATCTTTCCGTTTTCTTTCAAACGTGCTGGCCTCGTATATTCTTCAATTACATCAATGGGCGAGAATGGCGCTTTATATTCAAACGGTTTTAATCTTCTTTTTGGTAAGCCTCCTACATAACATTCAAAACTTTCTATTTGCATCATTTCATTGTAGTGTCCAATAATAAGGTTGCTTATTCCCGGCGCCACGCCACAGTCTGTTATCGCAGTTACATTCTTTTCTTTTGCAAGGGCATCGAGGGCAAGTGCATCCTCGGAGAAGAATGAAATATCTACAACATTTTTTCCTGCTTGAATTACAGCCCTTAATACATTGTAGCCCATAAAACCAGGAACGGCTGTTACCACAATATCGTAAGATTTTAGCAGTGCAGGAAAATTTTCGTACGCGGTAAGATCTGCAACAACAGTAGTTATTAATGGCGATTTTGCATTTAAAAGTTCCAGCGATTTTTCACTGGCATCAAATGAAGTCACTTCATGGTTTTTTGCAAGATCAATGGCCATGGTGCGGCCAACCATTCCGCTACCGAGTACAGCAATTTTCATACAGCTTAATTTTTAGATAGGCAAAGCTAAAGAATGGAGAAAGAAGAATTAGCAGTGTAAAATAAAAAATGAATTATGTACAACGGCCAGGATGCATATAGTTGCTGCAACCCATTCTTTAGTACAAGTGTGCGACGCAAGAATGCATCATTCCCGAGTATAAGCCGGGAACAAAATCTGTATTAAAAAATAAAAGAGGAGGAAATATTAAGCGGTAAAACTCGCTTTGATTTTATTACAAAGATCACTTTCAATCATTTTTTCTGCTGTAATAATCATGTTTTTAAAGGCCTTGTCATTGCTAATTCCGTGACCTATAATTACCGGCTTTGCAACGCCAAGAACAGGAGTGCCGCCATAATTTTCGTAATGAAAGCGGTGGAAATATTCGTCGTCGCCAACATTGCGGTGAACGGCAAGATCATAAACCGTTTCTGCCATTTTCAAAATTACATTGCCGGTAAAACCATCGCAAACAGTAACATCGACTTTATCATGAAAAATATCGCGACCCTCAATATTACCAACAAAATTGATCTTTGCGTTTTCTTTCAGCAGCGGGTAAGTTGCCTGTAGTTGTGCATTGCCCTTACCTTCTTCTTCGCCAACATTTAGTAAACCAACGCGTGGATTTTCCACATTCAAAATACACTGCGAATAAAGACTGCCAAGAATAGCGAACTGGTTTAGCTGTTCGGGCTTGCAATCCAAATTCATTCCCACATCTAATAGCAGACCTGTTTTACCGCTCAGTTGAGGAACAATTGTAGAAATAGTTGGCCGTAATACGCCTTCAATTGCTTTGATGGTATACATAGTGCCAACAAGCATTGCACCAGTGTTGCCCGCACTAATAAATGCGTCAACTTTACCAGAAGCGAGTAACTGAAAACCGATGGAAATGGAAGATTGCGGCTTTTCTTTTAAAGCCCTGGTAGGTGGTTCATGATAGCCAATTACTTCAGACGCATGAACCACTTTTATATGTTCGCCACTAATATTGTGTTCCTGCAATAAAGACTGCAGTTGTGGTTCATCCCCTATACAAAATAAGTTAGCCGGGCTTGAATTTGCGGAAAGATATAATTGCAGACCTTTTACCGCTTCAAGCGGTGCAAAGTCGCCACCCATCATATCTAATGCAATATTCATGTCCGGCAAACTAATGAAAAGTATTTAAATACTAAGCTTTTAGAGGCGCTTTTTCGCTAACTACTTTACCCTTGTAAAATAATTTGCCTTCGCTAACATGTGCGCGGTGACGAACATGTATTTCACCTGTTGTAGAGTCGGTACTTAAAGTAACTTCCTGTGCTACATAATGCGTCCTTCTCTTGGCGCTGCGTTGTTGCGAATGTCTCCGCTTTGGATTTGGCATGATTTCAAAATTTATACTTCAAAAAAAAATATACTGATTAAATACATTGTTGTTACCCGGCTACTTACTTACTATTCAACTTCTGTTGCGTCGCACTCTTGTACATTCTAATCTCCCTTCAGCAACTCAATTAATCAGCGTTTTAACCTACAAAAACTAACCTTCCAGGTCTTTAAACTTTTCCAGGCCTTTCCATACAGTACCTGTAGTGGTGTCTTTTCTCGCCTCCTCTTCCATCTGCCTCAATTTTTCCAACACGTCCAGATTGCACTGCGGACCGCCCATTTCTTCGTTGCTACACATCCTTTGCATCGGTATACTCAGGTTAATGAACTCGTAAATCCAGTCTCCAACATACAAATGACTTTCACCTTTGCTAATATAAAAAACGTCGGGATCTTCTTCCTGTTCGTTCATTATCTCTGGATCTTCTACAATTTTTACGGTCATTTTAAATTCATCCCATAACTGCAACCTGAGTGTATTTCCGCAGCGGTCGCAGTTTACATCTGCGGCGCCACCAACATCAAATTTCAGCAGCATGAACAAATTATTCTTTTCCAGCTGCAGTTTTACTTCCGCAATACAGTTGGAAAAGTCTTGACCGCCGTAGTGTGTAAAGAACTTATTATCTATCTGGTAATCAAATGAATGAACACCAGGCTTTAATCCCACAAATGCAATTTCGTACGCTCTCCGGTGGTTCATGGCACTTTTTTTGGGAACGCAAAGGTAATGGAAAATGGTTTTACAGCCAAAGGAATAAAACTGTTGTCAAAAAAGTAGTTTCAGCTTATTAAATGGATGGTAAATCTTTTATTTCTTAGGCCTGCTAATTTAAAATTAGTGATTTTAGCAGCCTATTCCATCAGGTAAATCTATTTAGGATGCAGAGCAAAGTAAACAAACAGGGCTGGAAATATACATTCATTTTGCTGGGCGTTGTTATTGTTTTAAAGCTACTTTCATTTTTCCCTGCTATTGTAGAAGCAGCATATTCTGCAACAATCTATCCCGTTATTTCATCTTTTTTGCGATTAATTACCGGATGGCTACCCTTTAGCCTGGGAGATTTGCTATACACGTTTGCAGGTATATGGTTAATAATCAGGCTCTATAAAAACGCCAAATCAATCGCAAAAAGGAAAATTAGCAAAGACGCATTCTTTCAATCCTTGCGAAGAACCATAAATATCGCGTTGTGGATTTACATTTTTTTTAATGTTTTTTGGGGCATCAACTATGAGCGGCTGGGTATAGCTTACCAGCTAAAACTTGAACCTGCTATTTACAGTACAGTTGAACTAAAGACGCTCACCGACAGCCTCATCGATAAAGTGAACAGGGAAAGGCTTTATCTGGGCGACAGCTCTATTGAATATCCAGACAGCAAAGAAATCTTTTCACAGGCAAAACAAGCTTATGCAAACGCAGAATTTAATTATCCTTTTTTACATAATTCGGCTTCCTCTATAAAAAGCTCCATGTATGGCTGGCTTGGTAATTATTTGGGTTTTCTCGGCTATTACAATCCTTTCACTGGCGAAGCCCAGGTTAACACAACTATTCCCGCTTTCCTGATTCCTTATACTACCTGTCACGAAATTGGTCACCAGCTTGGTTATGGAACAGAGGACGAGGCCAATTTTTCAGGCTATCTGGCTGCAAAGTCTTCTAAAGAAAATACGTTTCATTATTCCGTTTACTTTGATCTTTTCCTGTATGCCAACAGGGAGTTGTATTCAAGAGATTCAATGGCCGCAAAACAGAATTACAAATTGCTGGACACGCTTGTGAAAAAAGATATTATCACTTATCGAAAATTTCTTGAAGCGCATCAAAACCCGATTGAACCATATATAACCATACTTTACGGAAAATATCTTGAGGCTAATAATCAACCGAATGGAATGGAAACCTATGATGAAGTAATTGGCTGGCTGATTGCTTATCAGAAAAAATACGGAGAATTATAAAAAATGGTTTGTTCAGTAGTGTTATGTTGTGCAAGCGTCCCCCTCAGGTGGAAGGAACGATTAACAAAGGATCTAAAGCCAGGTCCATAAAAAGTTACTTTAAATAAACTGTTTTCATTTCATCGGTTATTTCTCTCTCAATAGTCTTGAGTGAAGTGTAAATTTTTATAAGGCCATTGTATTTTTCTGCCTCTTTTTCTTTCATTAATTCATCTTCAAGTTCAAGATACATGCGTTTTATTTTGCGCAATTTATACATGCTGAGTGCAGATAAAATTACCGTATTCAAATCCTTATCCAGCTTTACAATATAACCATCCATACGGCGGCTCCAGTCGTGTACCTCGTAAGGAAAATTAAGCAGACCTGCAACGTAAGCATTCATTTCAGTATCGCTGCTATAAAGAAAAGTTTTAGTATCGATAAAACCATTCGTGTGCAGCATTTGCTGGTAAGCTTCAGTAATCTTTTCAAGCTGCTTATTGTTGAGGTGATATTCTGCCAGTACTTCAAAAATAGCATCTGCTATGTACTTGTCGCCGCTTAAAATTTGGTTGCCATATTCAATCAAACGTTTCACTACTTCGCGTTCTTGGTATTCATCTTCAAGCAAAAGATTTAACGCATTATCAAAAGCTGATTCATTTTTTTCTGATGAAAGCGACTCAAGAAAACCAAATTCTTTGTTAGCTGTTTTCTTTTCCTCTTTTGCAATCTTGTCGCGTATAAATTTATTAACCAAATTGGTTAATCCACCTTCATCAATCTTTAACAACGATGCGCACTGGCGAATATATTCCTGTTGTTTACTAAAGTCTTCTGCCTTGTTTATTTTACTCAGCGTTTCAGCAATATGGTTTACGGTTTCATTCTTTTTAGTGATGTCGTTTCCTGCTTCTTTAAGCATTACTTCTAACTGAAAAAGCACAAAGTCTTTTTTGCTGGCGGCAATAAAATCTATAAATGCATTGGCACCCACCAAACGCACATAACTGTCTGGGTCTTCTTTGTCAGGAATCAATACCAGCTTAACATTCAGGCTTTCTTCCAGCGCAAGATCGAGGCCACGCAATGCAGCTTTAATACCGGCTGCATCACCATCGTAGATGATGGTTAGGTTGTTGGTATATTTTTTTATTAAACGTAACTGTTCAACTGTTAAAGATGTGCCGCCACTGGCAACTACGTTCTCTACGCCGGCCTGCGAAAGTGATACCACATCGGTGTATCCTTCCACCAGCAAGCACTCATCTGCTTTATTAATAGCAACCCTTGCAAAATATAAACCGTAAAGGATTTTACTCTTTGTGTATATCTCGTTTTCCGGCGTGTTTATATATTTCGGCGCTTTATCTGCTTTGCCAATTACCCTGGCACCAAAACCTAATATTTTGCCGCTGTTATTGTGAATGGGAAAAATAATTCTGCCACGGTAATTATCTGCGAGTTCGTCATTGCGTGTTGTAACGAGGCCCGATTTTAAAAGCGTATCATTACTAAACTGATTTTGTACCGCAGTTTTTGCAAATTCATTTCTTGCCTGTGGGTTATAACCGATTTGAAATCTTAAAATGGTCTCTTCAGTATAGCCACGCTCGGTTAAATAAGTAAGCGCAATGCCCTTGCCTTCTTCAGTCTCAAAGAGTTGTTGGGCAAAAAATTTCTGCGCAAAACTGTTTAAAATATAGAGGCTGTCGGCACTCAGTAACTGTTGCCGCACTTCATCGCTTACCTGCGTTTCTTCAATTTCTACATTGTAGCGGTTGGCAAGCCAGCGCAGCGATTCCACATAGCTCAGCTTCTCATGTTCCATTAAAAAAGTAATGGTATTGCCGCTGCGGCCGCATCCAAAACATTTATATATTTCTTTAGCCGCAGATACGGTAAAAGACGGCGATTTCTCTCCATGAAAAGGACAAAGTCCCAGGTAATTACTGCCCCGTTTTTTTAGCTTCACAAACTCGCCTACCACATCAATAATATCAATGCGGCTGGTAATCTGCTGTATAGTGTGCGGAGAAATCATTTTTTGCAAATATCGTTTAAAAGGCAATGAAAATTTTTGAGCCCGGCATTTGATTTTTCATAGCTTCGTTTGTTGCGTCGCACACTTGTACAAAAAATAATTCTATTCAACAAAATACAAAACCAAGGAGTTGTACAGAGGTATGCAGAGCGTTGTACAAAGTTATTCTGGTATTGTGTGAAAAAAAATGCTGTGCAGCGCTTTGGTAAAAAAAACATCTGTTTATATCTGGTAATAATTCATGTGCAATATTACTCAGCGATTTTATTTCTCCCGCAATATTTTATTGTTTTGCATTTTGCCCGTTGTACCTTCCGCAAAATGAAGATGAATCAATTTTTTATAGCAATTAATCTCATTTGCATATTATTTCTTTCATTGGAAAAAATTATGGCGCAGGAAAGTATTACGCCGCATATTGATCCTTCACGCCCTACCAATCTGTATACACGTTTAAGTAATAATGCGGAATATAATTTTCTTAAAAACGGCAACCGAACATATGGCTACCGGGGCAATTTTGTATGGGCTTCAAAAAATCAGGCAATGGCCGCCCAAATCGAACTGCCCCTGCTGCATGCAACTTCCTCCGGCAAATTTGGATTTGGTGATATCCGCTTACGCTATAACTGGATACCCTATAAAGACTATTCAAAAAAGCCGGGTGCGTTGAATTTTACAATTGATACCTATCTGCCATCGGGCAACCGTGATAACGGCCTTGGCCGCGGACGATGGATTGTTGCCACCGGTATTTCAACAGCATTTGTGTTTGGTAATTTTTCGGTATTTCCAAACCTCTCCTACGTGCACAGCAGTGAAATTATAAGAGGCAAAAAACCCATTGATAATAAAGCGTTAACAGGCTATATGTTTCAAACGAGCTTTGTGTATAAAATAGATAAAAAAAATTATTTTGACTGCACGCCATTTTTTATAAAGAACAGCTATTCTAATGCCGGTAATGACGATTTTATTGTAGAAGGAAATTACCTGTACATGTTAAAGCCAAATAAAATACAGATAGGTTGTTTCGCCCGCAGGTATTTCTACGGAAACTCCACCAGCATCCGTACATCGGTGCGTTACTATTTTTAAACCCAGCCAAACCTTTCGGCAATGCAAAATGTTGCTACGTATTATACCTATATAATAAAATTGTTTTAACCAGGCTCAAGTATTTCATAGCATCGCCTCTTGTACTTTGGGTTATAGTGGCAGCAGAATACTGCATATTGACAACAGCGTACAAGAGTGCGACGCAACCAAAGATCCACAAAGAATCAATTGCCGGGATCAAAAAAATGTTCACCTAAACCCTCTTAATATCTGCACCCAATTGCCTTAATCTTTCATCTATGTATTGGTAGCCGCGGTCAATCTGCTCAATGTTTTGAATGGTGCTTTTTCCTTCGGCGCTTAGTGCGGCAATAAGCAATGCCTGGCCAGCACGTATGTCGGGGCTGGTCATGGTTATGCCGCGCAATTTGTTGCGACGGCCAAGCCCTATAACCGTTGCCCGGTGCGGGTCGCAGAGAATGATCTGCGCACCCATGTCAATCAATTTATCTGTAAAAAATAACCGGCTCTCAAACATTTTCTGGTGCACCAGCACACTGCCAACGGCCTGTGTTGCCACCACCAAAACAATGCTTAGTAAATCTGGCGTAAAGCCCGGCCATGGATGATCAGATACGGTTAAAATTCCTCCATCCAGGTAAGTGGTAATTTCATAACTGTCCTGCGCAGGAATAAAAATATCATCGCCGCGAAACTCCATTTGAATGCCGAGCTGCTGAAATTTTTCGGGTATTATTCCCAGGTGTTCAATACCGGCATTTTTAATAGTTATCTCACTCTGCGTCATTGCAGCCAAGCCTATAAAACTGCCTACTTCAATCATATCCGGCAACATCCTGTGTTCGGTGCCGCCAAGATATTTAACCCCTTCAATACTCAAAAGATTGCTGCCCACACCGCTGATCTTTGCGCCCATCCTGTTCAGCATTTTGCAGAGTTGCTGCAGGTAAGGCTCGCAGGCGGCATTGTATATTTTTGTTACGCCTTCGGCCATTACTGCGGCCATTACAATATTTGCAGTACCGGTAACCGATGGCTCGTCCAGCAGCATATAAGTTCCCTGCAAATCTGGTGCAACTAACTGAAAGAAATGATGTTCTTCATTGTATTCAAACCTTGCACCCAGTTTTTCAAAACCAATGATATGTGTGTCCAGCCTGCGCCTGCCAATTTTGTCGCCGCCAGGCTTGGGAATATAGGCCTTCTTAAAGCGTGCCAGCATAGGCCCTGCAAGCATTACAGAGCCACGTAACCTGCCGCTTTTTTTTCTAAAACTTTCCGATCCAAGAAAATCTGCATCTACATTATCAGCCTTAAAAATGCAGGTATCCCTTGTTGGCCTTTCTATTTTTACGCCAAGTGCCATCAACAGTTCTATCTGCAGGTTTACATCAACAATATCGGGTATATTGGTAATGGTTACTTTTTCAGGTGTAAGCAATACTGCCGAAATAATCTGCAGTGCCTCATTTTTTGCACCCTGTGGAACAATTTCGCCATGCAGTTTTCTACCGCCCCTTACTTCGAATGAAGCCATGTTATTTTAGTTGAAATGTTGGTTTGTGGAAATGTTGACCAAACGAAAATAAAGAAGCTGCACTAATTTACATAACAGCTTTTTGTTTTAGTGGGATAATTTTAAGCCGGGCTTTAGGATTACTATTAAACTTTGGTTGCTTCGCACTCTTGTGCGTTCGGAACTTCGGTCGACAATTAACCGTCGACCAAAGAACAAACTGTACAAGAGTGCGACGCAAGGAACGATGAAAAAAGATTTACAGCCGGGCTCAAAAAATGTATTTAACTGAGTAAAAACCAGCAGCTATTTTATATCAAAATCTATCACCACTTTTTCGGTCTTTGGGTGCGACTGGCAGGCGAGTATAAACCCTTCTTCTATTTCTTCGGCTTCAAGGCCGTAGCTAACATCCATATCAACTTCACCTTCCAATAACCGGGCTTTGCAGGTGCAGCAAACGCCGCCTTTGCAACTATAAGGCAGATCTGCACCGTGTTTCAGGGCTTCATCAAGAATGGTAATGCCGTTAAAAGGCACTGCAAAATCGAAACTTACGCCATCCAGTTTTATGGTGACGCTACTTTTGTGTTCTGTGCTTTCGGCTTCTTTTTCGGTACTGGCTTTTCGTTTTTCACCACCGGCGGTTGTAAACAATTCAAAATGAATTTTCTTTGGTGAAACGCCTTGCTCTGTTAAAAAATCTTTCACCGTAAAGATCATTTCTTCGGGGCCGCAGAGAAAAAATTCATCGGCGTGTATGTCCACGGCTTTTTCAAAAAGAGCGGCGCATTTTGCAGCATCTATTCTACCATGGTTAACAGCCGCATCGGTGCGTTCGCGGCTCAAAACATAAATAATGCTGAACCTGTTGATATATTTATTTTTAAGTGCTTCCAGTTCTTCTTTAAAAATAATGGAGCCACGGTTGCGGTTGCCATATATCAACGTAAAACTACTCTCCGGCTCCACTGCAAGCGTGGTTTTAATAATTGATAAAACCGGCGTAATACCGCTGCCTGAAGCTACAGCTACATAAGATTTTTTATTTGCTTTATTGAGCTCGGTAAAAAACCGACCCAGTGGCGGCATCAGTTCCAGCATATCGCCGGCTTTCAGGTCTTTATTGGCATAAGAAGAAAAAATACCGCCATCCACTTGCTTAACTGCCACCCGCCATTCGTTGTTGAGCGGAGAGCTGCACAGCGAATAAGACCGGCGCACTTCTTCTCCATTTATAAAAGCACGCAGGGTAATATATTGTCCCTGTTTGTAGGCATATTTTTCCAGGAGGTTTTCAGGAATATCAAAAACAATGGACACACAATCTGAAGTTTCTCTTTTTACCTTTTTAATGGGAATCTTTTCAAAATGCAGCGACATAGGTGTATTGGTATTAAATTTCCCTTTCAGGAGGATTTAGAGAGTATTATTTTTTTAAGCCTTGTATAAGTATGGTTACAATATTTTCTTCCAGCTCTTCGCCGCTTACTTTGTGCGTGCTGCGATGCCAGGAATCGATGCCGCTTATGGCATGAAGTATTACCAGCACTGCCGTAGAAGCATCTATCCTGCTAATTTGCCCCTGTTCAATACCCGATTGAATTATAGTAGCGAAACGCTTACGGTAGCCGCGGCGCTGGTTTTGAAAATTAGACAAATAAGGATCGACCAGGTAACGCCATTCACGGTCGCTAACATATACTTCTTCAAAATTTTCAATCATCTGGCGTATATGAAACCGAAGCAGGGTTTCCAGTTTTTCAATTGGCGATTGGGCAGATGCTTCTACTGTATTTATATGTTCAAAAAAAACATTGGCAACGTTAAAGCAAATATCATGCAGCAGCTCTGCTTTGGAGCGTATATGATTATACAGGCTTGCAGCTTCTACACCAACTTTTACAGCAAGGTCGCGCATGCTTGCCGCCTTATAACCCTTCTCCCTGAAAAGTTTTGCCGACGCTTTTAAAATAACTTCTTTACGGGATACATCTTTATCCGTCTGTATTCTTGCCATAGTACAAAAATAACACTCATTAGCTAAAATATTTCAACCAATTTTTTTTGGTTTAATAGAGTTATTAACCAAACTGTATTGCTACTATTAGACTTTTCTTGCGTCGCACTCTTGTACTGTAAAACTCTAATGCACAACAAAATGCAACAGGCTTAAATTTAAATTGCTTAGCGAAGCGTTGTAAAAATTATTTTGATTTAGTTTCTTGCATAATATTATTCTGCACAGCAGTTAAATGAATTGTTTTTTCCATAAAGTTTTCAATCGCACGCTGCACACTCAGCAGGTCTCCTGATTTTATGTAAGAACCAATAACATGATCCCCTGTATTGGGCACCGCTTCTTTAATTTTTACAGCCGAGCCAAGTTCATCAAACATCTGCAACATAGCAGGTACGCTTACAACACTGTCCTGGTGTACTTGATCTTTGTAGTAGTACAGCATTAACAATGGCTGTTTTACTTTTTCGAAAGTTTCTTTGTTCATGGTTGTTTCAATCATTTCCTGTAGTTGCACAGTTGACTGCAGCGGATAATGTGAGTACCAGTATGCTTTAAATTCAGGCCGCTGATCTTTTGACGTCACATAGCCATCGCCTGTAATTAGTTTAGCCAACTGCAAACCCCAGGGATTATTGAGTAGATACGCATTGGAATTATTTATGGCAATATTCGGGCTCATTAAAACCAGCACGGCAATATCGTTTGGATAAGTGGCAGCAAGCTGTAACGCATTGGTGCCGCCAGTGGAAGTGCCCATTAATATTACTTTGTTACCCAGTTGCTTGCCAATGGCCAATGCCTGTTTTGCAGACTCCCAGTATTCTGCTGGCGTAAGGTTTATCATGGGATCGGTTGTATCAATACCATGCTCAGCTAGGCGTGATAAATACAAGTTACAACCGAACTCTTTCGCAATATTGGTGTGAATGGGACTCCCCTCTTCCTGTGAAGCTGAATAGCCATGCAGGTAAACTATTGCATACTCCGTTTTTTGTTTTGATGAATCGTTTGCCCAGATAATTCTTGCTTCGTTGTTGGGCTTTAGCTTGTGCAGCGATTCATTTTCTTTTACATAGTTTTCCAGTTCGGTTGCACCAGCAGGAACCCGGGGCATTTCAGTTTTATATACAGGAGTTGCGGGGTGTGGGCCAGCAATATAAATTATACCTAGCACTGCTGCTACAATAAATAACCATTTTAAAAAACGCATAATATTATTTTGTATTAAAACGAACGGGCAACAATTTCTTAACTACGCCTGTACTGATAAAATTCTTTTACATAAAACTAAAATTTATGCAAGCGTTCCGCTTTGATCTTCGCTGCGGTAAAAGCTGAATAAAAATATAAAAGTACAAGAGTGCGACGCAATAAAAGCTTAATCATTGCTCAAAAGTCTGGCTCCAAAAAAATATAGCAAAAACATCACTGTGTTCGAAATTATTTCCATTCGGGCAATGAGCCTGATATTGCCGGCGCTTTACGCTGCTCAAGCAACTGTTGCATTTTTTTAATTTCTATGTCAATATTTTGCACCTCTTTGTAAGCTGCTGTAAATTGTTTAACAGCAACATCGTAAGACTTTTGGAAGGTTGTTGTTGGCGCTGCTGTATTGCCCCACAAACCATATACAATATTGTTGAGCCTGTCTCTTATACCTGGCAATGTTTCAAACTGCCTTTGGCTCAAACTATTGTCGCCATTGAATTGTATGAAGATTGCGTCTATTCTTTTTTGAAGTGATGCAGTCTGCTGAAACAAATCTAAAGGCAATTGTGGCGCCGCTGTAATTGTTGCTTTTATGTCTTTTAATTTGTCGCCGAGCTGAACAAAATATTCGTAAGTACCATCCGCTACCCTTCTTAATTCGTTTACTTTATTACTGTATTGCTGCAATGCCTGTATGTCTGTTGCAGGAAGGCTTGCCCAGTTAAGTGCGACTGTTTTAAAGGGAACCGGCTGCGCCAGTTCTGTAAACACACCATCTTCAAATTTATGCAGCCCCACTTTATAATTGCCGGGCAATGCTTTATAGCTGCTGCCTCCATCGTCGCTGCTTTGGTCAATGCCTGGGCCGGGGTAACGAAAATCCCAAACTATCCGGTGTAAACCTTTTGATGCATCTGTTTTTATTCTGCGCACAGGGTTGCCTGCTGCATCGTACACCGTGAAAAGTAAGTATGGTTTTGGCTGGGCGTCTTCGATGCGGAGAGAGTCGAGTGGAGGATAATAAACGGGCTGTCCCCTTTTTATTAGATCAGCTTCCGCTTTCTGTCGTTTTTGTTTAATAGTTTGAATATCGTCTTTCAAAAAATAAGTAAATACACTTCCTACTTTTGGGTTGGGCGTTGTAAAAAAGCTTTCGCCCATAGAGCCTTTTGGGCTATCGCCATAACCGCCAAGTGGTGTTGCTTCATCATACATCCACGCTTCTTTTACCGGATAAATCACTGCCTCTTTTTCACTATCTTCTTTTTTAATATTACGCAGCGGCGAGTAGTCATCCAGCACATAAAAGCCACGGCCAAAAGTTGCAAGCACCAAGTCACTTTCTCTTCTTTGAATTTCCATATCCCTAATGGCTATGGTGGGCAAACCTCCTTTCATTGGTAGCCATTTGGCACCGCCATCAATACTGCAATAGACGCCAAATTCTGTACCTGCAAATAACAGATCAGGATTAATATGGTCTTCGGCAATGCAGTATGCGGATCCTCTTTGCGGCAGATCGCTTTGTATGGCGCTCCATGTTTTACCACCATCTTTACTGCGGAAAATATAAGGATGAAAATCGCCAAAACGGTGATGGTTAAATGTTACATAGACGGTATTCTTATCATGCAGAGACGTGATGATCTGGTTTACATAAGTTTGTTTTGGTACACCGGGTATATTGTCGATTTTGGTCCAGTTTTTACCGCCGTCAACAGTCATCTGTATTAACCCATCATCCGTTCCTGCGTACAAAATATTTTGATCAAATTTACTTTCGGCGATAGTTGTAAGCTGACCATATACATCGGTAGAAACATTTTTTGCAAGCGCATCCACACTCCAGACTTTACCCATAATAGTAAGTTTATTACGGTCGGTTTGCCGGGAAAGGTCAGGGCTAATTTGCGTCCATGTATTACCCCTGTCGTCGCTGCGGTAGAGTTTATTTGCACCAAAATAAATTCTTGTATGCAGGTGCTGAGAAATAAGCAGGGGCGCATCCCAGTTCCATCTTAGCGCAGGTTCCCCCTCCAATTCAACAGGACGTATATCGAGTTGTTCGCCACTTTTTTTATCGTAACGAACGAGCCCGCCATATTGTGATTCAGCATAGATAATATTAGGATCTTCCTGGTCTACCTGTGTTTCAAAACCATCACCGCCAGTGGTTATAAACCAGTCAGTATTACTGATGCCGTGGGCATTAATGGTACGTGATGGCCCCGCAATGCTGCTGTTGTCTTGTGTGCCACCAAATACATTATAAAAAGGAAATGCATTATCAGTAGTTACTTTGTAAAACTGGGTGATATTGAGATTGGCTTTGTAGTTCCAGTTTTTTGCGTCGTCATAGGTTTCGTACAGCCCCCCATCGCAGCCAACAAAAATGTGGTTGGAATTTTTGGGATCTATATAAACAACGTGGTTATCTACATGCTTATTTTTTGTTGGCTGGGCCGACCATGTTGCACCACCGTCCACTGAAACCTGTAAGAGAAAGTCGCCGCAGAAAATTTTATTTTCATTGCTAGGGTCAACAAAGATGCGCTGGTAATATAAACTTGTGGAGGAATAGCTGCTTCGTTTTTCCCAACTGGCACCACGATCAACACTTTTGAAAAAACCTCCTTTACCATCTGATGCCTCTATAACAGCATACATAACATCGGGGTTTGAAGCGGCCAACGCAATACCAATTCTTCCAACATTATTGCCGCCCGGTAGGCCATTGCTTAATTTATTCCAGGTATTGCCACCATCTGTGCTTTTATATAGTGCACTTTCGGGGCCACCTGCTACATAACCGTACACTTTGCGCTGACGCTGATGGGCCGAAGCGTAGAGCACATTTGAGTTGCGAGGATCCATAAGTATATCGCAAAAGCCGGTATTGGCACTAACCGTTAAAACGGCTTTCCAGGTTTTTCCGGCATCAACAGATTTATAGATGCCGCGGTCGCCACCACTGTCCCACAAAGGACCGTATGCAGCCACATAAACGATGTCAGAATTTTTGGGATCAACAACAATTCTGCCAATATGCTCGCTTTTTTTAAGCCCCATGTTGGTCCAGCTTTTGCCACCGTCATCAGATTTATAAACACCATCACCATAGGCTACACTGCGTTGGTTATTGGCTTCACCCGTGCCAACCCAAACCGTGAAAGGATTATTGGGATCGATGGTAACGCAGCCAATTGAATAGGACCCCTCACCATCAAAAACCGGCTCGTAGGTTATACCGTTGTTACTGGTTTTCCAAACGCCGCCTGATGCTACTGCCACATAATATTCTGCACTGTTTTGTTGGTTAAATGCAAGGTCGTAAATACGGCCACTCATTAAAGCCGGCCCCAATGCCCGAAACTGAAATGCATCCAGAGAAAGGGCGGGAACCGAATCTTGTTTTGCCTCTTTTTCTGCGGTTACTTTTTTCTTTTGCGCAGATGCGGAAATACACAGGACGTAAAAAGCCAATGACAAAACACTCATCTTGGTAAGCCTCATAAAAAATTGATTTTATAAATGAAGTTAAGGTTAATGAGGTTATTTACACATCTTTAGTTTTTCTGTTAGATAGGCAGCAGCAACTTGTCTTTTTTTTGGGGCCGGGCATTTATTCTTTGGGCATCGTTCCTTGCGTCGCACTCTTGTACCAATGATCAATGAATGGGCTATAAATGATATGGGTGCTGCAAAGTTAAGAGCTTGAGTTTTGCTTGCTGACCCTACTAACAAAGTACAAGAGTGCGACGCAAGTAAAGCTTAATAGTAGTAACTGAGCCGGGCCAATAAAAATTTTACTTTATTTATTTTTTTACTTTTTAAGATACCTGATGATTCCGTTTGCAAGCAAAAACATTGCAGATGCATAGGTTATCATTACTGCAATACCTGCATAGGTAAATGGTGCGAAGAATTTATTTATGGCCAGCATAGAATCTGACAGAACAAAAAATAATGCGCCGGGTATAAAATAATTTTGTGCAAGCCGTTTTATGCTGCGGTTATTAACCGTAAAAACGGCGCATAAAAACATAAAACCTAAAGCCAGTGCATATACTGTAACCGGTATCTGAAGACCCTGTCTTCCTGCATTTATCCAAACCAAAGAAAGCAGAAAAATAATATAAGCAAGTATGCTAAAAAATGCAGTAAAAATAAATAACCTGTATCTAGGAGTAAAAGGTTTTAACCGGTAAAAGAAAAATATAAAGAGCAAATGAGCCATGAGGAAGGAGCCGAGACCCATCATAAAATTAGTAGCATCCTGATCGCCGAGTAGAAAAAAATCTCCGAGAAAACAAAAGAAGAAAGCGAGGTTGATCAATATTTTTGAATTCCTGTGCCTGGTGTTTGCCGACTCGAGAAAAATAGCAATTAAGAGAATGGGAACGAGCAAGGTTTTTGTATATGCCCGATATTCGTCCATATTTTTAAAAATGAGCACACAATCCGCAGCCAATGCCAGAAAAAAAAGAAAAAACAAAAATAATTTCAATTTACTCATACCTGTTATTTTGAGGCATACCTATTCAAATAGCACAATGATAATGTTTCGCTGAAGATGTTTTTGAAGACTATCTTTTACTTTTGCTGTATCGGCATGATATAGTCTCATTTTAAGATACAGTTTGTACACTTTTTCGTTACTGGTAATGGTACTGTCAACACCTGCCAGGTTACCATAACTTTTCAGCTGCCCGGTGCGGGCATAGGCCCGAACACCTGATGATGTAGTTTCGTAAATAAATTTATAGTTTGCAGTATCGCCTTTAACGGTAGTAAATGTATCCTTTGGTTGTTTTGCATTTATGTTTGTATCGGGCTTTCTTTGGGCGATGGCTGCATTAGGTGTATCTGGCAGAGAAGAATTGCTACTCCCTGTAAATAAAAGATTGTAAGTACCCCAGGCCACAACACCCAGCACGGCCAGTATTATCAGAACTGCCAGAAACATTAATGCACTTCTGTTCGTTTTTTGATTAGAAGCTAAATTAGCATTTGCTCTCATCTGCTGCCTTTTACCTGACTTGCTTTCTTCTTTTTTTTGTAGATGATCGTATGGTGTAAACTCGTATTCATTCGATTTAGCAAGTTTAAAAACACCAATAGTTTCCATTTCATAGGCCTTACCGATATTGACAAACTGCCTGATGAGTTCAAAATAAGACTCAATATCCGATTGAATGAGCACCCTGCTCTTACCCAACCGCTGACCTATGAAATCAATTAAACCCTGCGAGGTTAATGCCTTTTTATCGTATTCAAATTGAATGGTGCCTGGTGTAAAAGGCAGGTCTTCGGCGTTATTTTTAACCGCATAAAGCAGCGTGCCTATTTTTTCAAACGAAACCGATTTGTGTTCTTCAAGATATTCCTGGATAATGAGATCGTATTGGTTCACTTTTTCGCACCAAAATAACGCATTTACTCAAAGGAATCACAAATTTTATCGAAATGCACTTTTTGTAACCGTCAAACCTAATTTTGCGGCATGCTAACGCCGCACGAAGAAAAATTTCTTATTTATTGGGAAAAGAACCGCGAACGTGACAAAAAAATGATGCGGCAGCTCTTTATAGGTTTGCCTGTTGGTTTACTACTTGCAGGGGGCATATTATTATCGCTTGATCTTGACTGGTACGAACGTGCAAATATGGTTGCAAACGCCGAATTGAATCCCGTTGTTCTGCTTATTGCTGTGCTGGGTATCGTTGTGTTTATTGCTATTTTCTATAAGAAATATGACTGGGAAATGAAAGAACAACGTTACCAGGAGCTAATCTTCAAAAAGCAAAATAAAAAAAGCCACATCATCACTGACGAAGCAGCCAAATAAAGAAACAAACTGTCTTTAGACAAAATAAACAACAAAATGAAAAAACTGTTAACTGTTGCCTTACTGCCTTTTTTATTTTTTGCCTGTACAAAATCGTCCAGTTCTTCTACCCCCTGTACAAATGTTTTACCATCAGCTGAAGAGGCCCAGATTATTACTTATTGCGGCACAAATGGTATCGTGTATACTAAAGACCCCAACGGCATTTTTTACCAGATCATAGATGCAGGCACCGCACCTCATCCTACCCCAACGTCTACTATTACGGTAAATTATATTGGAAAATTACTGGATGGAACGATACTCGATCAAAGTACTGCTCCTTATACCAATAAGCTTAATTTATTAATTCCTGCATGGCAGTTAATTCTGCCTCAGATCGGAAAAGGTGGTCACATAAAAATCGTTGCCCCATCCTCATTATGTTATGGTTGTTCTGGCGTTCCGGGTTCTGTTGCACCAAATACAATTTTGTTTTTTGATATTACGCTGGTAGATGTACAATAACTAAAATAATTTAATAAATTGAAGTAAACCGGTGAATAAAATCAGCGGTTTTTTTTGGCCAAGGGGGCGTTACTTCTATATAAATTGAAATATTTCTATTGTTAATCAGGCTTTTATTGACTTCAAGTTATTGAGGCCGAGATGTTGATCCGGCAACCTAAAATTACTATTAAGCTATGCTTGCCCCGCACTCTTCAGCTTTAACGCCCCGCTCAGCTAACACCGAAAGCCTGTCGAGCAGGTAAAATAGGCCGATAATAGCGGTCGCCAATATTTTTACAATAGATGAAATGATTGCAACGCAACAGGCAGAGCATTTAAAAAATACTGGTATTAGATGGCCTGTTTTTACTTAAAATTACATTTAAATACCGCGCTGCAAACCATTGTATTTGCTCTATTATTGTCTTTTTTTAAGGCATTTTTTTACTGTTTAATTTAATTACCAATCCCCTATCTTTGCCGCTCTTAAAAAAATTGTAAACACATACAATATATGCAACTCAAAGGTTTAGTGCGATTTTTTGCCATAGCGCTTATTATAATCTGCGTTTACCAGTTATCATTCACGTGGATGGTTCACAGCCACGAAAATACCATGGAAGAAAGGGCTGCCCTTTGGGTAAAAGTCAATTATCCATCAGCCGAAAAAAAGTATGCTGATAATAAAGAATTACAGAAAGCTTACGAAGACACTCTTGCCAATCTGGAAAAAACGAGGAAGCAATATTTGCTTGATAGCACAAAAGATACACCAATTGGACCATTTGGCTTAACAAAGTATCAGGATGCGAAAGACAAAGAACTCATGCTTGGTCTTGATTTGCAGGGAGGGATGAGTGTAACAATGGAAGTAGGCCTAGATGGTTTAATACATTCATTATCCAATTATTCTAAAGACGTTACATTTAACACCGCTTTAAATGCAGCTGTTGAGCAGAAAGCAAACAGCGGAGCAGATCTGATAAGTATTTTTGGAGACGAATATAAAAAAATATCTAATGGCGCTAAACTAGCCCCGCTATTTACCACCCGTAGTGATGGTAAAATAAAATTTGACGCTTCAAATGATGCAGTGTTAAACTATCTGCGCGACGAGGCAGGTGATGCATTTAAAAACACCCTGCGTATTATAACTACCAGAATAGATGCATTTGGATTAGCCTCCCCAACCATTAATCCTAACCCTGCAAAAGGAACAATTAACATTGAGCTTGCAGGTATAAACGATCCTGCCAGGGTACGCAAGTATCTTCAATCTACCGCCAATCTCCAGTTTTTTGAAGTATATAACATAAACGATATCGCTGAAGCATTACAAAGCGGTGATAAAGCTGTATCAGATTATTTAAAAGGCGTAAAAATAACAGATACTGCTGCAAAGCCAGTTGTTGATACCGTTACTGTAGCACAACAGGCAGCAGCTATCGATACTACCAAAGCCTTTACATTCGGTACCGCAGATTCAAGCAAAAAAACAGCCATAGCAAAAGGGGCAGATTCAGCAGAAATACGGAGATTAGAAAACCCAATATTTGCTTTGTTTGCAGGAATAGCACAGGGACAGAAAGATCAAACAGGTGGAGTTCGCTTCCCCGCTGCTATAGGCAGTGTATTAAAAAGAGATACAGCACGTCTTGGAGAGTATCTGAGAATGGATATTGTGAGCAGCAAATTTCCCGGAAACCTGGTTTTTATGTACGGAAATGAAGAAGACAATACTGGAGCCGCGGTAAAAGACAGACTTGCTTTATACGCGATAAAAACGCTGGATAATGGTACTGCAAAATTAGAAGGAAGCAATGTTAGCAAAGCAAGTCAGCAGTTTGATGAAAAAGGACGCCCTTCAATCAGCATGACAATGGATGCGATAGGAACAAGAATATGGGCAAAAATGACTGCTGATAACGTCGGCAAACCAATAGCAATTGTTCTCGATAATTTTGTCTACAGCGCTCCCAACGTTATTGGCGCAATACCAAGTGGCAATTCTGAAATTTCCGGCAGTTTTACCGTACTTGAAGCGCAGGATTTGTCCGACATTTTGCAGTCAGGAAAATTACCTGCACCTGCAAAAATTGTAGCAGAACAGGTTGTGGGCCCAACATTAGGACAGGCTGCTGTCTCTGGCGGTGCACTTTCCTTCCTGATTTCATTTATAGTGATTTTTGTTTTAATGCTCATCTATTATAATACAGCAGGATGGGTAGCTAATATAGCATTAATATTAAACCTTTTATTTACTATAGGTATTCTTGCTGCATTGGGCTTTACCCTAACAGCCCCTGGCATCGCAGGTTTAGTTCTTACTATCGGCATGGCCGTAGATACTAACGTTATCATATTCGAAAGAATTAAAGAAGAACTTACAAAAGGCAAGGGCTATTTAACTGCAGTGCATGATGGGTACAGACGTTCTTATGCACCCGTTTTAGATGCACATGTTACCACATTTCTAACAGCCGCAATTCTTTTCATATTCGGTTTAGGGCCGGTACTGGGTTTTGCAACTACTCAGATGATTGGTATCGTGTTATCCTTGTTCTGCGGAATATTGGTTTCAAGGCTTATTACAGATTTCTATACCAACAAGCAAAGGCACTTTGTTTACTTTACCACTTTTTCGAAAAAGATATTTCAGCATGCGAATTTCAAATTTATTGAATATAGGAAATATGCTTACGGCATTTCTGTTATTGTCCTCTTTTTAGGAATTGGTTCCTACTTCAATGGTTTCGATAAAGGGGTTGAATTTGAAGGTGGTCGCAGTTATACGGTAAAATTTGCAAGTGCACCCAACATAGAAGAGGTAAGAAACGAACTTAAAAAGTCATTTGCAGAATTCCCCTATATTAAAACCGTAAACACTAACGATCAGCTTAATATTACTACTTCTTACAAAATAAAAGAAACTGGAAATAACATAGATTCTGCTGTAGAAGCAACACTTTTCAGCGGACTTCAAAAATTTTTACCGGCAGGAACAACTTATAATGAATTTAATACCAAATTCAAGCAAAGCTCTCAAACTGTGCTTCCTACCATTTCAGAAGACCTTAAAAGCGGCGCGGCAAAAGCTACTATCATATCAATCATTGTTATCTGTTTATACATTTTCATACGTTTCCGCGACTGGAGATACTCGCTGGGTACAATTGTATCGTTATTGCACGATGTGTTTGTTACCCTGGCCGTATTCAGTTTTCTTAAATCGGTTGTTCCATTTCCGCTGGAAATAGACCAGTACTTTATCGCGGCCATTCTTACCGTTATAGGTTTCTCCATGAACGATACCGTAATTGTGTACGACAGAATAAGGGAAGATTCAAGGATAATGAGAGGTGTTGATAAAGGCACTATCATTAATACCGCCATCAACCAAACATTAAGCCGTACAATTATGACCTCCTTGACCGTTTTCCTAACACTGCTTATACTTTTCCTATTTGGCGGCGAAGTAACAAAAGGGTTTGCCTTTGCAATGTTGATAGGCGTTATCACAGGTACTTATTCATCCATTTTTGTAGCAGCGCCAATATTGGTGGACTTTGCAAAAGACAGGCCTTTAGGTAAGATGGACGACGTAAAGAAAAAATAATTAAAAACTATAACAAAAAGGCTGTTCCGTAAATGGAGCAGCCTTTTTTTTTACCGGGCATCAAATATCCATTATGCGTTCCTTGCGTCGCACTCTTGTACTGTATATCATTGCTGCGCAATGGCACAAACACTCATTTTTCTTTTAAAGCACCATTTAAAGTGCGAAATAATATTTAAATTTATTACTAAACCTTACTTTCAGCTTGATATATGACCAGAGAAGAAAATTTTATGCTAGAAGCCATACGCATGGGCACTGAAGGAATGCGCAAAAAACTTGGCGGACCGTTTGGATGCGTAATTGTAAAGTATGATAAAATTATTGCCAGCGGATGCAATAGTGTAGTTATCACAAACGATCCTACAGCCCATGCAGAAATTGTAGCTATACGTGAGGCCTGCAAAAAGCTGGGACATTTTCAGCTAACAGGCTGCGAATTATATACTACCTGCGAACCTTGCCCAATGTGCATGGGAGCTATCTATTGGGCGCGTCCTGCAAAAGTATATTATGCCAATTCACGTACAGATGCTGCTGGTATAGGTTTCGACGATTCATTTATTTACGATGAGATAGCCTTACCCCTGTTAGAGAGAACGCTGGAGATGCGTCGGCTTGATTTAGAAGAAGCAAAACAAATGTTTAAGGAATGGAAACTTTTCGACGATAAAACACTTTACTAATTGACCATAGTCGGTATTGCACACCAGAGTGGGAATAGCTGATAAATATCTATAAGAAGCAAACAATCGGTTGTTCAGATATATTCCAAAGTATAAGAGTGCGACGCAACGAAAGCTCAATTAATATACTTAAGTCAGGTACAAAATTAAAAAGACCGTAATTGGTACGGCCTTTACTAATCTGTTAATTGGCATAAAACCTTAGTCTTTCTTTATAACTTCCCCTTCAATGGTTAAAACCGTAGGCTCTGCAACATTTGCAAACTTTACTGTAACGGTTTTTGTGAATGTTCCCGCATTTGCTGCATTGTAAGTTACTTTAATAACGGCAGATTTTCCTTTAAGAATCGGTGTTTCAGGATATTCGGGTTTTGTGCAGCCACACCCCGCAACAGCTGATTCTATAATCACAGGCTTATCAGAATTATTGCTGAAGCTAAATTCTGTGGTAACTGGTTTGCCTTGTTCAACTTTGCCAAATGAATACTTCATTGTTTTAAAAGAAACTGGGCTGGCTGTTTGAGCAAAAACCGGCATTACAGCAATAAAAGCCAACACTGTTAATAATTGTTTCATGGTAAATTGTTTTATATTTTGTTATTTGTTAGTGCCTGTTTTTAATTTTTCTATGGCGGCGTTAACGGGTGCAGCATTGTCTGGTGTTTTGTAGGTCTGACCGTGAAATTTAATAACCTGACTTAAGCCACCGCTTAAAAAAATGGTAACCACTTTATGAAATTCTCCGTCAGTAGCGCCGTTGAAACCAATACCAATTTTAAAAGTTTCGCCTGGTGCATAGGGCCCGGCAGACCATTTGGGCGTGGTACAACCACAGCCAACCTGTACATTTTCAACTTTTACCGAGTCTTTAGAAACATTTTTTATTTCAAGTTCATATCCGGCGGCTTTACCAAACGGAATTTTACCAAAATCATGATCCAACTCTTTAAATTCAACAAATTTAGTAATATCATTCTGATTCGCTGTTTCAGTCGGCTCAGTTTGAGCCTTTAGTGTAACCACGGCAAAAAAAGCAGGCAGAATTAATAATATTTTCCTCATTTCATGATAAATTTATGATGTAAAAATAGAGAATTCTTTTTTGGTATTTTTTTTAAAATGATAATAAATCTTTAAATGTATTGGTTGCTAGCCGCATAAATCATTCAGAGTTTTTTTGCAAAGGGTATAACGTGTGCATTTTTATATAAAGGCTATTTTCAACTTCATAAATGGAATTGGTATTTTTGTTTAATGGATACCAGTACCGTTAACAAAGAGCAAAACGAAAACATGCTTTCTTACGAGGATTTCCGGAAGGAAGTTTTGAAAGATTACAGCATTGTTCTGGAAAGCCGTGAAGCCAGCTTACTTGGCCGCCGCGAAGTATTAACCGGAAAAGCCAAGTTTGGAATTTTTGGTGATGGAAAGGAGCTTGCGCAGGTGGCTCTGGCTAAGTTTTTTAAACCGGGGGACTGGCGTTCAGGCTACTATCGTGATCAGACTTTTATTTTCGCATCTGGTATTGCCACTGTACAACAGTTTTTTGCGCAACTATACGCCAATCCTGATACAACCCAGGAGCCTTTTAGTGCCGGAAGGCAAATGAGCAACCATTTCGTTACCCGCAATTTTGAAGAAAATGGCGACACAACGGCATTGGCCTACCAAAAAAATGTTGCAGCAGATATGGCACCAACTGCGTCTCAAATGCCCCGTAGCGTAGGGCTTGCACTCGCCTCCAAATTATTCAGGAACAGTGCGTCCCTGAAAGAACTCACCCATCTCTCCAATAATGGAAACGAAATTTGTTTCTGCACTATAGGTGATGCTTCCACCTCCGAAGGGCATTTTTGGGAAACGATTAATGCCGCTGGCGTGCTGCAAATTCCCCTGGCAGTTTTTATATGGGATGATGGATACGGCATTTCGGTACCAAAAAAATATCAAACCACAAAAGGCTCTGTTTCTGCAGCCCTTAAAGGTTTCCAAAAAAAGAACGATACAAATGGACTTGATATTTACACGGTAAAAGGTTGGGATTATGCGGGTATGTGCGAAATTTTTGAAGCAGGACTTCAAAAAATAAGAGACACCCATATACCCGCAGTTTTTCATGTGGAAGAACTAACACAACCACAAGGTCACTCAACTTCCGGAAGCCATGAACGCTACAAAGACGCGCAACGCCTTGAATGGGAAAAGGATTGGGATTGTATCAGAAAGATGAGGTATTGGGTTATAGAAAACGGCATTGCTACCAATGAAGAGCTTACCGTAATTGAAGAAAAAATAAAAGAAGCAGTAAAACAAAGCCGCAATAGAGCCTGGGAGGAATATTCAAAGCCAATCAAACTGCAGGCAGTAGCAGCCGTGGAAGCAATTAAGTCAACCGTTGTAAATGATATCGATCATTACAATCATCTTCAGCAAATAGCCAAAGAGCTCGAAACCAACAGGGAACCGCTTCGGCGCGATGTGATGCGCTGTTTGTCAACCGCTATCGATGCCGCAGGAAACTCTCCTTTTGCGGCCCAGCTAAAAACACATTACCGGGAGCTAAAAGAAAAAAACAAACTATTATACAATTCCTGGCTGCATAATGAAGGATTGGGGAATGCGCTGAATATACCAGAAATAAAACCAGTTATCGCCTCCGATGCACCTTCAATTAACGGGTACGAAATAATCAATAAATATTTTGATCAGCTTTTTGCTGCAAATCCAATTGTTGTGGCATTTGGGGAAGATGTTGGTTTTATTGGCGATGTAAACCAGGGCTTTGCCGGACTGCAGGATAAATATGGCGAGAATAGAATTTTCGATACGGGCATACGCGAACTCACCATTATGGGGCAGGGTATTGGTTTGGCTATGCGCGGCTTACGCCCTATCGCAGAAATTCAATATTTAGATTACCTCGTTTACGGCCTTCAGCCACTTACCGATGATGTTGCAACGCTGCAATACCGCACTAAGGGGCTACAGCATTGCCCGCTTATCGTTCGTTCAAGAGGGCACCGCCTCGAAGGTATTTGGCACAGTGGATCGCCAATGGGTATGATCATCAACGCCCTCCGAGGCATACATGTATGCGTACCGAGGAATATGGTGCAGGCTGCCGGTATGTACAACACCATTTTAAAAAGTACAGAACCTGCCATAATAATCGAATGCTTAAACGGTTACAGACTTAAAGAAAAATTACCTTCCAATCTTGGGGAGATGACTGTGCCATTGGGCATTCCCGAAATTATTAAAGAAGGCACCGCTATTACCATTGTTTCTTATGGCTCCACGCTTCGTATTATTTACGATGCTGTTACAAGGCTTGAAAAAGAAAACATCAGTTGTGAAATAATAGACGTGCAAACCCTGCTTCCTTTCGATATTCACCACAGCATTCTGGTATCACTTAAAAAAACAAACCGCATCGTTTTTGTTGATGAAGACGTTCCCGGCGGCGCCGCTGCTTATATGTACAACAAAGTAATGGAAGAACAGGGTGGTTATCGCTGGCTCGATGTTGCTCCCCGAACCATAACCGGCAAAGCACACCGCCCCGCTTACGGAAGCGATGGCGATTACTTTAGCAAACCCAATGCAGAAGATATTGCGGAAACAATACGGGAAATGATGGCGGAGTAATTTTTTTTGAGCCAAACATCCGGTTTTCATGTCATCGCCTCTTGCAGCTCTGGCGCATATGCGTCAAGTTAAGAAATACATTTATTGACCCAACGTTATTGCTACTATTGGGCTTTCGTTGCGTCGCACTCTTGTACTTTGGGTTCCCTTTGCGCCTTGCAGAACTCAGTTGCATTTTTCCCTGCAAATGAAAGCGAAGATTATTCGGAAACGCATTTATATTTAAAACCATTTACTAACCCCATATTGCAAGACAACCTAAAACCATTAATGGCAAACACTTTTAGCGATTTTTATTAAAAATTAGCTTGACGCCAATACGCTATGGCGGGACTCATATACATTATAAACATTGTTGAACTTAAAATACCAGCTACAGAAACCGGGAAGGCGTAAAGATATAAGCATTTATTCTCCACGTGTTTGTAAACCTGCAGTTTCAACTGCTGATTTTTATTCCAACCGTACAAGGGAGTGACACAACGGAAGCTTAATAGTTATTCTCAAGCCGGGCAACAAAAAATTTAAAACCAGCTTTTACTCTTACTGCTGCTTCTGCCGCCCAAACCCAATGCACCTAAAAGGCTACGTGTTATAATAGAAGCGGCAGTTCTTTCTACCTGTTTTACAGCGGAACTGTCGAAAAAGCTTTTTTCCTTAGGTGCGGCCTTTTGCTCTTTTGCCTGTTGTTTTACCGCTTGTTCCTGTTGCTTTTGCTGTTGCTGCTGCTGTTGTTGCTGTTGTGTTTTTTGGGCTGCTTCTTCAAGCTTGGCAGTTAATATTTCGTAAGCACTTTCGCTGTCCACCACGCGGTTATATTTATTTGCCAATTTACTTTTGGCAACGAGTATATCAATTTCCGCATCGCTTAAAATATCCATCCGGCTGCGGGGCGGGCACAACATGGTGTGCACTAAAGGAGTAGGAATTCCCTTCTCATTCAACAGCGTTACAAAGCCTTCGCCAATACCCATTTGCGTAAGAAGATCTTCGGTTTTATAAAACTCACTTTCGGGGAAATTCTCGGCTGCCTGCTTAATTGTTTTTCTGTCAGCAGCTGTAAATGCACGGAGCGCATGCTGCACCTTTAAACCAAGCTGGCTCAATATAGAAGCCGGTACATCCTGCGGATTTTGTGTACAGAAATAAATACCAACCCCTTTTGAGCGTATAAGTTTAATAACTGTTTCAATTTGCTTTAAAAGAGCATCGGTGGCTTCTTCAAATAAGAGGTGTGCTTCGTCGATAAACATTATCAGTTTAGGTCTGTCCATATCCCCTTCTTCGGGGCATGTAGCATATAATTCTGCAAGCAGCTGCAGCATGAATGTGGAGAATAACTTGGGCTTGCTTTGCATATCTGTTACACGCAGAATATTAATCATACCGCGGCCATCATCGCTTATACGCATCAGATCTGCTACTTCAAAACTTGGCTCGCCAAAAAATAATTCTGCACCCTGTTGCTGTAGCTCTATCACCTTACGAAGAATTGTTCCGGTTGATGTAGTAGAAATATTACCATAGTCTTTTGCAAGTTCATCCTTGCCTTCGTTACCCACAAACTGTAGTACTTTAATAAAATCCTTGAGATCAAGAAGCGGTAGTTTATTGTCATCACAATATTTAAAAATCATAGAAACCAGGCCTCCCTGTGTGTCATTCAATGCAAGAATCTTGCTTAACAGTATGGGCCCAAACTCGCTAACCGTTGCACGCAGGCGAATTCCTTTTTCATTGCTAAGCGTCATCAACTCCACTGGAAAAGCAGACGGCGTATAGTTTACGTTCAATATTTTACAACGTTCGGTTATCTTGTCGTTTACCGTTCCTGCTGCGGCAATACCGCTCAGGTCGCCCTTTATATCCATCATAATTACCGGTACACTTGCATCGCTCAGCACTTCGCTGATCATTTGTAATGTTTTTGTTTTTCCCGTTCCGGTAGCGCCGGCAATAAGTCCATGACGGTTCATCATTTTCAACGGCAGAAAAACATCGGCACCGGCAATTACCTCACCATCGAGCATAGCGCAGCCTATTTTTACATTATCTCCTTTAAATTTATACCCCTGTTGTACCGCTGCTAAAAATGCATCCTTATTTGGCATAGCAAAAAGTTTTCTGGAAAGTTAGCAGATTACACGATGAGTACGAAATTTTTTGTACCAGGCAGCAATAATTCTATCTGGCTTTTGCTGCAGCTTGCCCCGCGATAGCACTGGTCGCACTCCTGTACTTTGTTTTTGTTATTCGGCAGGCAACAAAACACATTATGATAAGACGATATTAATATATGCAGCTATTTCATCCCTTTATTTCTTATTGTTTAGATTTGCAGCCTTACTATGACAGAAATATTTATAATTTTCGCACTTATCATCCTAAACGGCGTTTTTGCCATGGCAGAAATTGCATTGGTTTCAGCCCGTAAAGCAAGGCTGGAGGGGCAAGCAAACAAAGGTGATAAAAGGGCAAAAGAAGCGCTGGATTTAGCATCTCATCCTGAAAAATTCATTTCTACTACTCAAATTGGCATCACGCTTATTGGTATTCTAAATGGTATTTTCTCGGGCGATAAAATAAAGACAGATCTGGTAGAGTTCCTTAACCAGTTTACCACTATTCAACCTTACAGCGGGGCTGTTGCCACAACAATTGTTGTAATTCTTATTACATATTTTTCGCTGGTTTTGGGCGAATTGGTACCCAAACGTATTGGACTGAATAACCCGGAAGGCATAGCTAAAACCCTAGCTGCGCCTATGCGTATAGTAACCGGCATTACTTACCCCTTTATCTGGCTGCTTACAAAATCGAGCAATGTAATTGTAAAATTATTTAATCTTAAAGGCACCGATAACCAGGTTACTGAAGAAGAAATAAAAGCCATTATAAGTGAAGGAACTGAACAAGGTACCATTGATGCAACGGAACAGGAAATAATTGAACGGGTATTTCACCTTGGTGACAGAAATATCACTTCTTTAATGACACACCGCACAGATCTGATGTGGCTAGATCTTAACAGCACCGTGGATGATATTAAAAACCAAAGTGATGACCCGGTGCATTCGGTATACCCTGTATGCGATAAAAATATTGATAACGTAAAAGGCGTAGTTTCTCTTAAAGATATTTTTAGGGCGCCTAAAGAAACGTTGCTTAAAGACTTAATGAAAACGGCTACTTACGTTCCGGAAAATAACACAGCCTACCATCTTTTGGAAAAATTTAAGCAAACAAAAACGCACTATGCCTTTATAGTTGATGAATATGGAACCCTGCAGGGGATAATTACGCTTAACGATATATTGGAGGCAATTGTTGGCGATATAAGTGAACCGCATGAAGAGGATTACGAAATTTTAAAACGGGACGATGGCTCTTACCTGATAGACGCCCAGGTACCTTATTATAATTTTCTAAGTTACTTTGATATTACAGAATGGATAGACGAAGGTGAGCAAGATGCATTTGATACACTCGCAGGTTTTATTTTACATTATTTAGAGCGCATACCCTCTACAGGCGATAAGATGCAGTGGCGTGGATTTGAATTTGAAATTGTGGATATGGACGGCCACCGCATAGATAAACTGCTGGTAACATTATCAGATGAATTAAAAGAGGACCTTGAGGAGGATTAGCCGCTAACGCACCCCAATTTTATTACATTTTTTGCAATTGCCCAATATAGAACAAAGCCCTAAAGCGTGCGAAGCAACAGGGTTTAATAGTAGCAAAAAAGCCGGAAACAAAACCAAAGAACTATCTAACCTATTGTCAGCTGCAATGCTGTTTACCATTAATTTAAATACCAGATTGAATAATTAAGTACCGTAGCAAAGCTTACCCAAAGTGAATACGGCACCAGCATTAAGGCTGCGGTTTTTGAGAGTGGCCGGAAGTAAAAAATTGTAGTAAGAATCATCGAAAGCAACAGCACGATATCTACTAATGCATAACCCGTTTCATGCATATTGAAAAAGATTAGGCTCCAAAGAAAATTTAATAGCAGCTGAATAAAAAAAACAACCATTGCGGTGTTTCTTTTTTGGGAGGAAGGTAATTTCCAAATAAGGTATAATGCAATACCCATCATAATATAAAGTACCGTCCAAACAGGCGCAAACAACCAGTTGGGCGGATTAAATGAGGGCTTATTTAAATGCACATACCAGGTATCAATAGCCGTTGCAGTTGCGAAACCTGCAATGCCACCGACTGCAAGGGTTGTTAAAAGTGAGACAAATAATTTCATATTTTTTAGTATAATATTGTTTCAAAAATATTGAATTAAAATAAAACTCTTACCTGATCTTATGGTCTGGCGATATTTAGAAAGGCGAAAAAAATAGTTTGGATTTTTTTTTGAACCAGGGATTAGTTATACTATTAAGCTTTACTTGCGTCGCACTCTTGTACTGTTGGATTTCTATTGAGCAAAATACGCTGTGTGATATATAACTATTCCTCCATTTCATTGCAAATACAAAGTCATTGTTTTATCCCACATTTTTTCCTTTCATTTTACAAACAGGAATTGAATAAATTGCGCCATCAATAAATTATTATCTGCATGGATTTATACAGCAAGAAAATGGAAGTACGATGGAGCGACCTGGACCCGAATTATCACGTACGCCATTCCGTTTATTACGATTGGCCCGCTTTAGTTCGTTTAGCTTTTTTCAGCGAAAACGGGCTTACGCCTGAATTATCATTTAAGCTACATATTGGCCCCATTTTATTCAGAGAGGAATGTGTTTTTAAACGCGAAATAAAACTTGGCGATACTGTGGAATCGAACATTCGATTATTAAAATGCAGAAAAGATATAAGCCGTTGGTCTTTAACACATGAAATATGGAAAAACGGCGATACACTTTGTGCCATAGTTACTGTTGACGGCGCATGGATAGATACCAATCTTAGAAAAATTGCCGTACCTCCAACCATCGTGCAGCAAGTGTTTGCAGCAATGCCGCGAACCGAAAATTTTGAGTGGCAGCAAGGATGATTTTCCTGAATACAATTTGAAACATTTGGTTTAGCTACAAATAAAAACCCCGCATTTCTGCGGGGCTTTTTATAGGTTGCATTATTCGTGTAATTCGAATAATTTGTGGTATTAATAATCCATACCCATCCCACCACCACCTGGCATTGCAGGAGCAGCAGATTTAGGCTCTGGCTTATCAGCAACAACACACTCGGTAGTTAATAACATACCTGCAATTGAAGCCGCATTTTCAAGCGCAACACGGGCAACTTTAGTCGGATCGATAACACCTGCTTTAAAGAGGTTTTCGTAAACTTCAGTTCTAGCATTAAAACCATAGTCTTTTGTACCTTCTTTAATTTTCTGTACTACGATAGAACCATCAATACCTGCATTCTGTGTTAAAATGCGCAGTGGCTCTTCCAAAGCACGGCGTACTATTGCCATTCCGGTTTGCTCATCAGCTATCTGGCCTTTTACTTTTGGAGAAAGGCTTTCAATAGCGCGGATGTAAGCTACGCCACCACCCGGTACAATACCTTCTTCAACAGCAGCACGTGTTGCATGTAAAGCATCGTCAACGCGGTCTTTCTTTTCTTTCATTTCCATTTCAGTAGCAGCACCAACATACAATACGGCAACACCGCCTGCAAGTTTAGCCAAACGCTCCTGTAATTTTTCTTTATCGTAATCAGAAGTTGTGTTTTCAACCTGAGATTTAATTTGATTTACACGTGCAGTAATATCTGCTTTTTTACCCTTGCCACCAACAACAATCGTGTTGTCTTTGTCAATTGTAATAGATGCAGCCTGACCTAAAGAAGCAAGATCGGCAGCTTCTAATTTGTAACCAAGATCTTCGCTTATAACAGTACCACCGGTTAAGATTGCAATGTCGGTAAGCATTTCTTTTCTGCGGTCGCCAAAGCCAGGCGCCTTTACAGCAGCTACTTTCAGCGTACCACGTAATTTATTTACTACCAAAGTAGCCAATGCTTCACCTTCCAAATCTTCTGCAATAATCACCAATGGACGTCCGCTTTGTGCAACTTTCTCCAGTATATGAAGAATGTCTTTCATTGCAGAGATCTTTTTGTCGTAGATTAAAATGTATGGGCTCGCAAGTTCCGCCTGCATTTTCTCGCTGTTGGTAACAAAGTAGGGAGAAATATAACCACGGTCAAACTGCATACCTTCAACAATATCAACTGTTGTATCGGTACCTTTTGCTTCTTCAACAGTTATTACACCTTCTTTACCAACTTTTGCAAAAGCTTCAGCAATCAACTTGCCAATAGTTTCATCGTTGTTAGCGGAGATTGTAGCAACCTGCTGAATTTTCTTACTGTCATTACCAACAGCCTGGCTTTGTGCTTTTAAATCTTCAACTACAAGGCTTACCGCTTTGTCAATACCACGTTTAAGATCCATAGGGTTTGCACCTGCAGCAACCATTTTCAAACCTTCGCTGATGATTGATTGTGCAAGAACGGTAGCGGTTGTTGTACCGTCACCTGCAATGTCGGCAGTTTTAGACGCAACTTCTTTCACCATTTGTGCGCCCATATTTTCAATAGGGTCTTCCAGTTCAATTTCTTTTGCAACAGTAACACCATCTTTTGTTACAGAAGGTGCACCAAATTTTTTCTCTATTACCACATTGCGGCCTTTTGGTCCCAGGGTAACTTTAACTGCGTTGGCAAGAATATCTACGCCACGTTTCATTCTGTTCCTTGCTTCAATATCGAAGAAGAGTTGTTTAGCCATAATATATTTTTTTGAAATTTAGTAAAAACCATTTTTTTTTGAGCCCGGCGCAAGAGCGATTATTTAGCTTCTGTTGCGTCGCACTCTTGTACGTTCAGAACATTAATCGTCTTAGATAATAGCGAGTATATCGCTTTCTCTCATTATCAGCAGGTCGTTACCTTCTATCTGTATTTCAGTTCCTGCATATTTACCGTAGAGAACGGTGTCGCCAACTTTTACAGATACAGGTTCATCTTTTTTGCCGGGGCCGGCAGCTACAACGGTACCGCGTTGTGGTTTTTCTTTAGCAGTATCGGGGATAATAATTCCACCCGCGGTTTTTTCTTCAGCAGCGGCTGGTTTAATAATTACCCTGTCGTGCAGAGGGGTAACATTGAGTTTTTTTGCCATAATTGTATCAATTTTTATTTTATTAACTGTTTGATTATCGAAACCACTTTAGCGATAACTGTGCCACGGGCTAAAAAAAGTCAAAATTTCATTGTATTGCGATATCCCGATTTTGAAATGGAATAGTTGACAGATTTTTTAACCGGCTACAACGAATGGGTTTCAATATTTAGTGACAAAATTGCTGCTTTAGTATACCAACAAACATAAAAAGACATTATTGACTTGCTAAGAACATTGCATAAAAACACTCAAAATATAAAATGGTATGTTGACAGTTGCTGCAGGTTTTTCTACAGTACAAGAGTGCGACGCAACGGAATTTGAATAAAGTTACAAATGCCGGGTACATAAATTTTCCCAGGTATTTTAACCATTGTATAGTATGGCGCTATCAATGTTAGTGGCGGCTTTAAACGTTTTACCCTTATCTTCGCTGCCTCAAAAAAAGTTCTTTTTTGTAATGATCAGCAGACGAAATATAAGAGTAAAAGTAATGCAGGAATTGTATGCACGCCAGACACGCAACGGCATGCAGGATAAATTGAATCCCGTAACAAATTTGGAGAACCAGCTTGAACAGTGCCGACAGCTTTTTGTATACCTGTTGTACTACATTACAGAAGTTGCCCGGTACTCTGAAACCGATGCCAGGCTGCGGGCAAACAAAAATTTACCCAGCGAAGAAGACCGGAATGTTAATACCAAAATTGCAGGTAACCAGTTGTTATGGACCATCCTGGAAAGCGAATCTTTTAAAAGCGAAAAATCGTCCCGCACACTTAATTTTACAGATACAACCGAGCAGGTAAAAAAGACCTATAACAAGCTGAAAGTTTCAGAAATTTATCTCAGGTATGTAAACCAGCAAAGCCGGGAAAGGAAGGATGAGAAAGAACTGATACTCTTCATTTTTACCAACCTTATGCTACCAGATGAGGATTTTATCTATCATATAGAGGAAAATTTTACCAACTGGGATGACGACGCAGATATGATGGACCAGTTGATAATGAACTATCTGCATAAGCCCAGCCAGTATAGTTTACAGCAGGTAATAGGTGAAGAAAAAACAAAGTTTGCCAAAAATCTTTTGCTTACTGCCATTGATAAAAGCGATTACGCACTTGAATTGATAAAACCAAAACTAAAAAACTGGGACAGTGAGAGAATTGCGGTGCTCGATATGATTCTTATGCAGTTAGGTGTTTGTGAATTGCTGTATTTTGAAACCATTCCCCCTAAGGTCACTATCAATGAATATATTGATCTTGCAAAGGAGTACAGCACCCCCCAAAGCGGCCATTTTGTAAATGGCATACTCGACAGCATACACAAAGAATTGCTTGCCGAAAACAAGATTCATAAAATTGATTTTAAACAAAAGGGCTAACAGGAAACTATTACATTTGCAATCTTAATTAATGGGTAATGAATAGATTTTCTCTCACTTTTTTTACTGCTGCTTTGGTAGTTGTTTTGGCTTGTAACAGCACAGACAATGCTTCAAAAGATACACCCATTGATGTAGGCAGGGACTCCGCCAATTTTACAACCGTGTTGTGGATGGATTCGCTGATTAACTTTGGTACCGTTACAAAAGGAGAGAAAGTACATATAGTGTATAAATGTAAAAACACCGGCACAAAACCATTACTGCTATATTATGTGCGCCCAGGTTGTGGCTGTACAGTTGCAGAATATACTAAAGCGGCCATACCGCCCGGTGGTATGGGAGAAGTAAATGCTGAATTCGACAGTAATCACGGTATAGTTGGCGAAGTAATAAAATCGATTACCGTAAAAACCAATACCACTAACCAATCGCCACATCTTGTTTTTACCGGCACTGTAAATGCTGCCCCCGAAACAAAAGGTAAAGACAGTACTAAAAAAAGTTCTTAATAAAAACTACCAATAAAACAAAGACAAATGAATCTTCTGAACACGTTTTTTCTGATGGCGCCTCCAGCGGGTGGTGGTGACCAATCTCCATTACCTACTTTTATTATGATGGGTGCGATTATACTTGTATTCTGGCTGTTTATGATTCGCCCCCAGGCTAAAAAGGCCAAAGACCAAAAGAAGTATATTGAGAACATGGGCAAAGGCGATAAAGTAGTAACCATCGCAGGTATACACGGCATTATTAATAAAGTAAACGAAGATGGTACCATAGAACTGGAAGTAAGCCGCGGTATAAACATAAGAATAGAAAAATCTGCCATTAGCCTGGAGTGGAGCCAAACTGCAAACAAAGCCGTAGCAGCAACTACAGACAAAAAATAGCACCTGATAAATTTATCGGTTTATAAAACTAAAAAAGGAAACCCCGGTTGGTGTTTCCTTTTTTACTGGGTAAATTTTTTGTACCCGGCATTTGTAATACTATGGAACTTTACTTGCGTCGCACTCTTGTACTTCATTTATATATTCAGCTTTTGGTTCACAGCTTACTTACCTGTTCATTAAAAAAATGGACATGCTGCTTTACATCTTTCATATTGCTATTAGGGTTTTCTTCGTACTCAATTGAAAAAACACCTTTAAAATTTTGTGTCTTTAATTCCTCAAATACTGCTGGTATATTGCATACGCCATCTCCCAATAAAATATCGGGAGCATCCGCGTTGCCCATTTCACCAACATCTTTCAAATGAAGAACAAATATTCTGCCGCTGCATTTTTTAATACAGTCAACAACATTTAGCCCATTGCGGGCCCAATGGCCAATATCTGCACAAACGCCAATATTCGGGTGGCCCTTCATTGCAAGTAACACAGAATCGGGGTGCCAGTAGGTGCTGGGAAAAGGATGATCGTGAATAGCTACTTTTACATTGTACGCACCAGCCAACCGGTTTACATCATTAAGCTGGTCTCTCCTGGGTTCTGCGGTAATCACGGGTATTTTCATATCTGCAGCAAATTCAAAACATTCTTTCCATTCTTTAGTTGAATTTGCTACTACCACACCAAAAGCAGCAATACTGATTCCCTTTTTGTGCAGAAATTCTTTCAGTGCCTTTCTTTCTTCGGCAGTCATAGACGGGCCAAAAACTGCTGGGGAGCCCTCGTGCAGTTGTTGGCCTGGGTAGGCTTCAACATATTTAAGTTTACAGCTATCAGCCTTTTTAATAGATGTGTAAAAATCTGCGGTGTTAAAAGTCCATAATTGCACGCCTAATTTCCAGTCCTTTGCTGGATTTGAATCCTGCGCAAACAACCATGAAGCAGAAAACAGGATCATTAAGATAAGAGGGAATCTTTTATACATGGCTGGCATTTTAATAATGGAATGAAATGAAAAACAACCTTGGTACAAAGGAAACTATAAACCACAAACCACCACCTGCAAACTATCTTATGCCTGCGCTGTTGGGCCGCCAAAATTCATTGGAATTTCAATCTGTTCCAGATCCTGTATGCTGCCGTTGGCGGCTTCGTACCGTTCAATATTTTCCTGCATGGCACGCATAAAACGTTTAGCATGCATGGGCGTAAATATTATCCTTGATTTTACTTTGCTTTTAGGTGTGCCCGGCATTACGTTTACAAAATCTATTACAAACTCTGCGTGGCTATGCGTTATTATTGCGAGGTTGGCATAACTGCCTTCTGCCACTTCTTCACTTATTTCAATATTTAACTGGTTAGGTTGCTGCTGTTCTGCCATGACTTCTTTTTTGCAAATGTAACAACCCGATTTCAATTTTGCACAAAGCAATAATTTAGCTATTGCTGCAAATAGAAAAGAAAGTACAAGAGTGCGACGCAACAGACGATGAACATTGATCTGTTGCCGGGTGCAAAAACAACAATCGGCATTATAATACTTCCGCAATTTTTAATGGTTAACTTTAAATAATAATGTGCAGATAAACTTATGAAATAAATGCAACTGTTAAGCTATTTGCTAAGTACGGGTTCCACCATTTTATATATTGGCGGCGCATACCTTTTATTACTTGCCCTGGTGTACCTGGTGCAGGAAAAATTTATTTTTAAACCCGAGAAACTTTCAAAGCATTTTGAATATAAATATGACGTGCCTTTTAAAGAATTATTCTTTGAAGTGGCTCGCGGCGTAAGTATTAACGGCCTCCATTTTTACTGTGCAAAACCAAACGGACTTATACTTTATTTTCATGGCAATACGAGGAGCATAAAGGGTTGGGCAAAATATGCAAAAGATTTTTACCGCTACAGTTACGATGTGGTATTGGTAGATTACCGCGGCTTTGGTAAAAGCACTGGCAAACGCAGCGAAAATGCCATGTTAAAAGATATGCAGTTTGTTTACGATACTTTAACGGTAACCTATCATGAGCAGCATATACTGGTTTATGGCCGCAGTATGGGCAGCGGCTTTGCTACAAAAATTGCAGCCGATAATAAACCCCGTTATCTTATTATTGATTCTCCCTATTACAGTTTAAAGAAAGTTGCGGAGCGTTATGCGCCAATAATTCCGCACCGCTGGTTATTGCGGTATCAGTTGCGCACAGATAAATGGATAAGAAAAGTCAACTGCCATACTTATATTATTCATGGTACCAAAGATTGGCTCATTCCTCTAAGCCACAGCGAAAAACTGCAGCAGCTAAACCCCCATAAAATTACCCTGATACGCATACATGGTGGCGGCCATAATAATTTGCCATCTTTTCCAGAGTACCATAATTTTATTAGGGATATACTGTTGTATTAAACATACGCCGAATGAAAAAAAAAATATTGAAATGTATAAAAATTATTATAGCTATCTATATTTTGGCAGGAATCGCTTTGTACTTTTTTCAGGATAAACTTTTATTTCATCCCGAGGCATTAAATGCAGATTATCGTTTTAAGTTTACAACACCATTTCAAGAAATAAATATTGCTTACGACAGCCTTACAAACTTTAACATCATCCGGTTTAACGCAGATACCAATACAATAAAAAAAGGGGCCGTAATTTATTGTCACGGCAATATGGAAAACATCAATCACTATGCAGCATTTGCGTCCAATTTTACAAAAGATGGCTACGATGTATGGATGATGGATTATCCTGGTTTTGGCAAATCTACCGGCCCGTTAAATGAAAATATTTTATACGAAGAAGCACTGCAGGTTTACAAAATGGTTGTAGCTGCAGGCAATACGCAAGATAGTATTATAATCTACGGAAAGTCTTTAGGCACAGGCATTGCAGCGCAATTGGCCAGCGTGAGAGACTCAAAAAGATTAATACTAGAATGCCCTTATTACAGCATTGAAAACCTGGCCAGCCATTACGCATTTATGTTCCCGGCTGGCGCTATGATTCATTATAACATTCCAACGTTTGAGTATATAAAAAAAGTAAATGCGCCCATTACTATTTTTCATGGAACGGATGACGGCACCATTCCTTTCAGTAATTCAGAAAAATTAAAATCGTTGCTTAAACCCGGCGATGAATTAATAACCATTGAAGGTGGCGATCACAACAATCTTTACGATTTTACGCTAACAAAACAAAAGCTCGACAGCCTCCTTTTATGGAAATAGATTTTGAGCCCAGCTCCTACATTTCATAACATCTTTAGTTCCGCCGCACGCTTACACTTTCTATTATTTTATTGGCAGTTAAACCTACCGGTTTCACTATTTCCATCATCCGCAAACGCAGATGGCTTTTTTGTCTATCTTTAGCGTTCAGCCATAAAATATGTCTCTAATCATTCTCTTTCTTGGTATTGTAATGCTTGTTTTATTGATGACCTGGGCAAAGTTGAATTCCTTTCTTTCTTTCCTCATCGTCTCCATTTTAATTGGCTTGGTCAATGGCATGAATGTTTCCGACATCAGCACATCCATCCAAAAAGGAATTGGCGATTTACTGGGTTCTATAGTTATCATCATTGGCCTTGGTGCCATGCTGGGAAAGCTTATTGCAGATAGCGGCGCCGCCCAAAAAATTTCAGAAGGTTTGGTAAATGCCTTCGGAAAAAAATACTTAATGTGGGCATTGGTACTAACCGCATTTATTGTAGGCATCCCGTTGTTTTATGGCGTAGGCTTTGTTTTAATGGTTCCATTAATTATCACCATCTCCAACCGTTATAATATCCCTGCAGTATATATCGGTCTACCCATGCTTGCAGCGTTGTCTGTTACGCATGGATACTTACCTCCGCACCCCTCCCCTACAGCTTTGGTACAGCAATACCATGCCGATACAGGCATTACTTTATTATACGGCCTCATCGTTGCAATCCCCGCAATTGTTATTGCCGGGCCCTTATTTGCTTTAACTCTTAAAAAGTATAAGAACATACCTCTACAAAGTTTTGCGGGTAAAAGTGTTCCGGACGATGAACTGCCCTCTATGTTCAACAGCATATTCACCGCATTTCTTCCGGTATTATTAATTGCGTTAAGCACAGTTTTTAAATTATTTGTTCACACAGAAAATGCCGCCACCAAAATCGTTATCGCATTGGGCGATCCTGCTATGGCAATGATCATAACACTATTATTTGCCATTTACACACTCGGTTTAAAACGAGGCAAAAAAGTAAGTGAGGTAATGTTCTCCTTAACCGATGCTGTTAAAGAAATAGCCATGATCTTATTAATCATCGGCGGTGCCGGCGGACTTAAACAAATACTAACTGATACTGGTACCAGTGTTGAAATTGCTGGCTATTTGCAGGGCTTAAACATGAGTCCTTTATTGGCAGCATGGAGTATTGCTGCGGTTATACGTGTTTGCCTGGGATCGGCTACTGTAGCGGGTTTAACGGCAGCCGGCATTGTAGCGCCACTAATAGCAACATCTGGTGTTAACCCCAATTTAATGGTGCTCGCAACAGGTGCCGGCAGCCTTATGTTATCGCATGTGAACGACAGCGCATTCTGGCTTTACAAAGAATATTTTAATATGTCTTTTAAAGAAACGCTTAAAACCTGGACCGTGATGGAATGTATCGTTTCCATTGTTGGTATTATCGGTATTTTGATACTCAATTATTTTATTTCGTGAAACTAAAATCAAATTTATGACTCCTGATGAGCGATTCGAAGCACTTAATTTAATGCTGCCACCTGCACCCACACCTTTGGGGGTATATAAACCATTGCTTATTGATGGCAACCATTGTTACGTTTCTGGGCACGGCCCGCTTATAGCCGCCAATAGTTTTATTACCGGTCGCATTGGTGCCGATATGGATATGGACCAAGGCAAAGCCGCCGCCCAACAGGTGGGGCTTGCAATTCTTGCTACACTAAAAGAAAACCTTGGATCACTTAATAAAATTAAACGGGTTATTAAAGTATTGGGTATGGTAAACTGTACGGCCGATTTTTCCAGGCATCCATACATTATTAACGGCTGTAGCGAATTGTTTTCAAAAGTATGGGGTGCCGATAATGGCGTTGGCGTAAGAAGCGCTGTGGGCATGGGTTCGTTGCCCGATAATATACCTGTTGAAATAGAAGTAATGTTTGAGTTGGTTTAAAATTTTTCTGCTAATAATGCAAAGTAATTTTTTGTACCCAGCATTTGTTCTTTGGGCATCTTTGGTTGCGTCGCACTCTTGTACAGTAAATTTTAATGCAGCTTTTAAAGACACCAGTTAGCGGGTACAATAATTACAAACAATCTTAAATTTAATTTGGCGGCTAATAAAATAA
>JBBRDW010000006.1:0-88971 GCA_038203525.1 Chitinophagales bacterium
ATAATTACCAATGCTTTGGGAAGCAAGGGCACTTTTACAATAACATCAGTCTTTTGCCGGTGTGTAATTAACCATTCCCCCTGATCAACTCCGATAGTAATATTAGCCGGTGTTAAGTTTATTACATCGATATATGCCAGACCTGTGTAACAACTAAAGACAAATAAATCCCTCACGCTGGCCAACCTTTGAATAGGAAAAGTTTTATTCTCAATTCTGCATAATTCTTCATCGGTCAGGTAAGGTTTTTCAACCTTATTAAATTTAAGTTTGTATTGTATAAAAGGATCTTTTTCCAACCATTCCATCCGGATAGAAAGGCTCACCATTTTTCTCAACCTCTCCAAATGCTTCATTACGCCATTATTAGCTAATGGCCGCTGGTGGTCAATTGGTTGATGCTTCCGAAGATAAAATTCAAAATCATAGATAAACTTGTATGTTAGCTCAACAAGAAAAATATCTGAAGTATTAAGGTGCTCTTTTAAAAAACATTCAAGATACCGTTGAGTGGTGAAATAATTTTTCATTGTTCCCGGTGATAATATTTCCGGCATTTTAGTATTATGGTAATTAATTAATGAACATAAAGTATGTTTATAATGATTCTTGTTTAATACCCTGTTTTTTACACCTTCGGCAGTAATCAACTTTCGTTCCAATACCATCTGTTGATAAGATGTTACAATCAGAGAACGGTATTGTTCCAAATAAGACTGAAGCATTTTAATGTCTTCTTTACTTCCTTTAACCATACCTTTATCGGCTTGCCAGTTAGTTTTATCAATCTCTCTTTTTAATGAAATATCTGCTCTTTTACCATCAACAGTAATACGTGCATAAATGGGCACTTTGCCACTTTTTTCTTTGGCATTTTTTACAAAAAAAATTACCGAAAATGTTTTGCCTTTGTTATTCATAATGGTTCATTTTTAATATTTATTATCCCTTGATTTATTTTGACAGTTTCAGGACACTATGTTCAAATAAAAATTTATCAAAATCACTTAAAGTCAATCAATTTATTTATTATAACAATATGATTATCAGTAAATTATAATCAATTAGGTGCCCCAAATTCTATGCCTGAATCAGGACACCTAATAGGACACAGTTTTATTGCTTTTGTTTGATAAAATATGAAGTGGTGAAAAACAAAAAAGCCCGTAAACATTGCGTTTTACGAGCTTTTGATGCGATTTGATATCGTCTTTGTCGGGATGACAAGATTTGAACTTGCGACCCCACGCCCCCCAGACGTGTGCGCTACCGGGCTGCGCTACATCCCGAACTTAGATTTAAACAGTGGGCTGCAAATGTAAAGGCTTTTATTAAAAATCAACTTATATTGCGCAAAATTTTACACTTCCCGCATGAAGATTTTACTGAAGCAGGTTGCAGTTGCAGATAATAGCTCTCCTCACAATGGCTTAGTAAAAGACATTTTAATTACCAACGGCATAATTGAAAAGATTGGTGAGCTTAACAACGAGGCCGACGAAACAATTGACGCTGATAATATTACTGTTTCGCAGGGCTGGGTTGATGTTTTCTCCAATTTTTGTGATCCTGGCTTTGAATATAAAGAAACTCTTGAAACTGGCGCAGCCGCTGCAGCAGCAGGTGGGTTTACTCAGGTTTTCGTGGTTCCGAACACCAATCCGGTTGTTCAGAATAAATCGCTGGTTGAATATATTGTTCAGAAGTCAAAAAGTTTACCTGTAACTGTACATCCGCTGGGCGCTGTTACCAAACAATGCGAAGGAAAAGAACTTGCAGAAATGTACGATATGTTTGACAGTGGTGCTATTGCGTTTAGTGATGGTACCAATGCGGTACAGTCGGCCGGTTTAATGGTAAAAGCATTGCAATATGTAAAAGCATTTAATGGGGTGGTTATACAGGTTCCGGTGGATAAAAGTATAGGCCAGTTCGGACTAATGCACGAAGGAATTATCTCTACAAGATTAGGTTTACCCGGCATACCTGCAATGGCCGAAGAGCTAATGGTGGCAAGGGATATTAAGCTGGCACGCTATGCTGATTCGAAACTTCATTTTACCGGGGTTACTTCTGCAAAATCACTGGAATATATAAAGCGTGGAAAAGATGCAGGGCTGCAGGTAACCTGCTCGGTAACACCCTATCATTTATTTTTCTGTGATGAAGATCTTCAGCAATATGATACCAACCTTAAAGTAAACCCTCCATTGCGTAGCCGTGCCGATATGATGGCGCTAAGAGAAGCTGTAAAAAATGGCCTGGTAGATTGTATTGCAACCCATCATCTGCCACAGGAATGGGATAGCAAAACCTGCGAATTTGAATATGCAAAAAATGGAATGATAGGTTTGCAAACCAGTTACGCTGCTGTAAAAACAGTAATACCCAATTTAACTACAACAGAGATTTCCAACCTGTTCTCCCAAAATGCCCGAACTATATTTAATCTTCCTGCAGCAACAATTGAGGAAGGCCAGGTTTGCGAATTGACGCTGTTTAAAACAACGGAAGAATTTGTTTTTAGTAAAGCCGATATAAAAAGTAAATCGTTGAATTCGGCATTTATTGATAAGCAACTTACAGGAAAAGTAATTGGTGTTATCACCAAAGGAAACTTAGTTTTGAATAAATAAAACCAACCAAATAATTATGGAAGAAAAAATTATTACCCCAGTACAAAAAGGGCTGCTGATAACACTAGTCTTAATTATTTTAGGTCTGGCAATTTATTTTAGTGGTCAGTTAGGCAACAAGTCCTTAAGCTATCTACAATATCTCGCTTTTACCGGGGGCATTATTTGGGGATGCGTTTATTATGCAAAGCAAATGAACGGGAATGTTACTTTCGGAAATGTCTTTGCACATGGCTTTAAAACAACTGCCTTTATTGCAGCAGCCATGGCGGTATATACTTTTTTTTCGGTTAAATTCCTTTTCCCTGATATTATAGACAAAACTGTTGAAATTGCTGGATCCCAAATGCGCGAAAATAAAGATTTGACCGACGATCAAATTGAACAGGCATTGAAAATGACAAGAGAATATTTTGTTCCATTTGCAACTGGCGGGCTACTTTTAATGTTTTCAATTTTGGGAGCTATATCATCTTTAATTGGTGCTGCCGTCGCAAAGAAAAAACCTCAGGATCCATTCGCACAACCACAACTCTAATCTTACAGTATGGACGTATCCATAGTTATTCCATTGTATAATGAAGATGAGTCGCTGCCGGAATTATCCGAATGGATAACCCGTGTAGTAACCGAAAATAACCTTAGCTACGAGGTAATATTTATTGATGATGGCAGCACCGATAATAGCTGGGAAGTGATACAGGAAATTTCAGGGCACAACCCAAATTTCAAAGCCATCAAATTTCAGCGTAATTATGGAAAGTCAGCAGCACTGAATGAAGCGTTCAAAGCGGCCATAGGTAATGTGGTAGTTACTATGGATGCAGATATGCAGGATTCCCCCGATGAAATTCCTGAACTCTACCGCATGGTAATTGAGGAGAAATTTGATTTGGTGAGCGGCTGGAAAAAGAAGCGCTACGATAATGCAATTACAAAAAATTTACCCTCTAAACTTTTTAATGCGGCGGCAAGGCGAATGTCTGGCATTTATCTGCACGATTTTAACTGCGGGCTAAAAGCTTACCGTAAAAAAGTAATTAAAAGTGTAGAAATTTATGGCGAAATGCACCGCTATATCCCGGTACTTGCAAAACTATCCGGCTTTAAAAATATTGGTGAAAAAGTAGTGGAACACCGGCCGCGCAAATATGGCGTCACAAAATTTGGACTAAGCCGTTTTATCAATGGCTTTCTCGATCTTCTTACGCTTTCTTTTGTTGGCCGTTTTGGTAAAAAACCAATGCACTTCTTTGGCTTATACGGCACAATTTGTTTCTTACTAGGTTTGGGAATAAGTATCTATCTCATTGTTGCAAAGTTCACCGTAGAAAATTTCGCACTAACCAACAGGCCAACTTTTTACATTGCGCTCGCAACAATGGTAATCGGTATGCAATTATTTCTTGCCGGTTATATTGCAGAATTAATTGGCAGAAACTCTTCTGAAAGGAACTCCTATCTAATTGAAGAAAGGCTGGGTATCAAATAATTTGATTGCAACCCGCAGTTGGTTTTAAATATTTTGCACCAGTCTTTAAAGCTACTATCAGGCTTTTGTTGCGTCGCACTCTTGTACTTTTGCAAATAATTGAGCAATATGCTGCATCCTAACAATATGGTACAAGCTCTAAGCCAAATGGCCGATAATCATCAGTAATTCACTGATATTTGCAACATGCAGAAAATCGTGATCATTGGTCCTGCACATCCGTTACGCGGCGGCCTTGCCTCTTTCAATGAGCGCCTTGCCCTTGCGTTTCAGCAACAGGGCGATGAGGTAATCATTTATACTTTTTCCTTACAATATCCCGGCTTTCTTTTTCCCGGCACAACCCAGTATTCCTCAGAGCCAGCACCAAAGAATATCCAGATAAAGGTTTGCATCAATTCTGTCAACCCGTTTAACTGGATCAAAGTTGGAAATGAGTTAAAAAAAATGCGGCCTGATATTATCGTGGTTCGTTACTGGCTGCCCTTTATGGGGCCTTGCCTTGGCACTATTTTAAGAAGAATCAAAACAAACAAGCATACAAAAGTTGTAACCATAGCAGATAATATTATTCCACACGAAAAGCGCCCCGGCGATAAACCGTTTACACAATATTTTATAAAACCCGTAGACGCTTTTATAACCATGAGCGAAAAGGTAATGAACGACCTGCGCAGCTTTACCAGCAAGCCCGCAACACAAATTGTACATCCTTTATACGATAACTTTGGAGAACAGGTTGATAAAGCAACAGCAAGAGAACACCTAAAAATTAATAAGGAAGAAAAAGTGATTCTCTTCTTTGGTTTCATCAGAAAGTATAAGGGGCTCGATCTTTTGCTGGATGCGATGAGCATACTCAAACTACAAACTAAAAACTACAAATTACAAACTGCAACTCCCAAACTGCTGATTGCCGGCGAATTTTATGAAGACCGCAAAAACTACGATGAACAGATACAAAATTTAAACATAGCAGATCAGTTGATTTTGCACACAGATTTTATTGCAGATAGTGAAGTAAAATATTATTTAAGCGCAGCAGACTTTGTAATTCAGCCATACCGCAATGCAACGCAGAGCGGCGTTACGCCACTCGCCTACCATTTTGAGAAACCCATGTTAGTAACCAATGTTGGCGGTTTGCCCGATCTTGTACCTGATGGAAAGGCCGGTCTTATTTGCGAGCCCAATGCCACGGCGATCGCCGAGGGTATTCTTAAATTGTATCAATTAGGTGAAGATTATTTTTTGCCGCACCTTCGCGAAGAGAAGAAAAAATACAGTTGGGATATTTTGGTAAACACAATTAAAGATTTGGCGAAGTAATTTTTTGAGCCAGGCAGTAGAACAGGAATTAAACTCGTTGCAGCTTGCCCCGCTCAAGGCGTTGGTCGCATTTAGTACTAAAGAATACCAAGGAACAATGAACAGTGAATGGTGAATGGTGAAAAATGAATAGTAATAATAAATTACTCATTGCCTTGTTGCCTTGTTGCCTAGTTGCCTTGTTGCCTCATTGCCCCTCGTTGCCTTGTTGCCTCATTGCCTCGTTGCCTTGTTGCTTTGTTGCCTTTTCTTCCAACTGTACAAGTGAGTGACACAACAGGCGATGCTATGAAAGATAAAAGCTGGTAACAAAAAAATAAAAGCTATAATCTAAATGCTAATAGTTAAAAGCTTTCTTATATGATTTACAGAAGCCGGGCGCCATTACGCATAGGTTTGGCTGGTGGCGGTACAGATGTTAGTCCGTACAGCGATGAATATGGCGGCGCCATTTTAAACGCCACCATTTCGCATTATGCGCATGCCAGTATTGAACCTATTGCAGAAAGCGGCATCATTATTCAGGCACTTGACCGCAAAGAAGAACAGCGTTTTGAATGGAGTAATGAACTACCTATTAATGGAAAACTCGACCTGTTGAAGGGCGTTTACAACCGCATACAGAAAGACTATGGTTTGCCGCTAACCAATTTCTGTTTAAGCACTTTTGTGGATGCACCTGCCGGCAGCGGCCTCGGCACATCCTCTACACTTGTTGTTGCAATCATAGGTGCTTTTGTAGAAATGCTGAAATTACCGTTGGGCGAATACGATATAGCACATTACGCCTACGAAATTGAACGCAAAGACCTGATGCTGGCTGGCGGCAAACAGGACCAATATGCGGCAACATTTGGCGGCGTAAATTTTATGGAGTTTTATAAAAACGATAAAGTGATCGTAAACCCGTTGCGCATAAAGCAGGAATATTTAAACGAACTGGAAAATAATCTTGTACTTTATTTTACAGCTACCAGCCGCGAAAGCGCAACTATTATTAAAGAACAGCAGAAAAATGTAACACAGAAAAATGAGAAAAGTATTGAAGCAATGCATCAGCTAAAAGATCAGGCAAGAATGATGAAGGAAGCGTTGCTTAAAGGCCGTCTTCACGAAATTGGAGAAGTACTGGATTATGGCTTTGAGCAGAAAAGAAATATGGCAAAAAATATTTCCAACGAGTCTATTGAAGCTATTTATGAATCGGCAAAAAAATCCGGTGCAACCGGCGGCAAAATAAGTGGTGCTGGTGGCGGTGGATTTATGATATTTTACTGTCCCGGCAATACGCGATACAAAGTGATTGATACTTTAAATAATTTTGGTGGCGAAATAAAACCATACCGCTTTACCAAGCAGGGACTAACCTCATGGACAACGGCTTAAGTAATTTGAAATATGAATGAAAAAATAAAAACTATTATCTCGGCATCTATCTCCGTTAAGCAGCGCCTGCTTGAAGACGAGCAAATGCAGAATAATATTGATGCGGTGATCAATGCTATTGCCGCGGCGTTTAACAATGGAAATAAAGTACTCTTTTGTGGCAATGGTGGCAGCGCCGCAGATGCACAACACTTGTCGGCGGAGTTTTCGGGCCGGTTTTATAAAAACCGGAAAGCATTGCCCTCAGAGGCTCTACATTGCAATACTTCGTACTTAACCGCTGTTGCTAACGACTATAGTTACGATGTAATTTATTCGAGGCTTGTTGAAGGTATTGGCGTAAGTGGCGATGTACTGGTAGGGTTAACCACTTCAGGTAACTCACCCAATATTGTAAATGCTTTTAAAACTGCAAGGGAGAAGAATATTGTAACCGTTGGTTTCACAGGTGAACCAGGTGGCAAACTGAAAGAGTTGAGCGACTACCTTTTTAATGTGCCATCAACCGATACGCCACGCATACAGGAAAGTCATATTATGATTGGCCATATTATTTGTGAGCTTGTAGAAGCCAAATTGTTTCCAACCCACTAACCCCCTTAAGGAGAATAAGACCCCATCTGCTTAAGGGAGAAAAAAATATTTTTATGGAAACTAATTCAGGTAACGATTTTACTAACCCGCGTTTAGGGGCTGAGGCGATAAAAATTTCGGAAGCAATTATTTTAGCTGGTGGCCTTGGAACACGTTTAAAAAGCGCTGTTCCTGATTTACCTAAATGCTTGGCCCCTGTAAATGGGAAGCCCTTTATCAGTTACGTAATTCAATATCTTAAGGAACAAGGTGTAGAAAAATTCATATTCGCACTTGGTTATAAAAGAGAATTTTTTGAACGCTTTTTAAAGGCTGAACAATCAACCATCAACTATCAGGTATCAACCGAACAAGAGCCATTGGGCACCGGCGGTGCTATAAAAGCAGCCTGCTTACAAGCTACAGAAAGAAATGTGCTGATTACCAATGGCGATACACTTTTTAAAGTTGACGTGAATAATATTTCAGCTTTTCATTTTAAGTCAGGTGCAGATTGCACACTTGCATTAAAACCTATGCAAAATTTTGAACGCTACGGCGTGGTAGAATTGGACAACGATTATTCAGTTAAGAACTTTAAAGAGAAAAAGTATTACAAAGAAGGGCTTATTAATGGCGGCTTGTATGCATTGAACGTGCAAAGGTTTCTAAAGAAAGAGCTGCCTGAAAAATTTTCATTTGAAAAGAACTATTTAGAAAAATTTTATTCCGAACGAAAGATTTACGGTATGGTGCAGGACGCATATTTTATTGATATTGGCATACCTGAAGATTATACAAGGGCTCAACTGGAAATAAAATAAATATTAAAACAGCAGATGATAGACTTTAGCCAAATTGATAAAACATGGACCTTATTTTTAGACCGGGATGGGGTAATAAATAAGGAAGTTTTAGGCGACTACGTTTTAAACAGCTCGCAGTTTTTTTTCTATGAAGACACATTACTTGCACTGCAAATGTTAAGTAAAAACTTCGGTACAATTGTTATCGTAACCAATCAAAAAGGCGTAGGCAAAGGTTCAATGACCTTAGATCAGCTAAATGAGATACACCAAAAAATGATAAAGGAAATAGGTGCTGCCGGTGGAAAAATTGATAAAATTTATTTTGCAACTGATCTCGACAATGATAGCCCTTACCGTAAACCTCAACATGGGATGGCGCTTCACGCCCAAGAAGATTTTCCACACATCAATTTTTCAAAAAGCATCATGGCTGGCAACAAGTTATCCGATATGCAGTTTGGCCGTAATGCAGGTATTGCAACGGTTTTTATAGCCAGTACCAATCCTGAAACTGAATTTCCACACGAGTTGATTGATGCAAGATTCAATAGCCTTTACCATTTTGCCCTGCAGTTTTCGCATTAACAAAATCACAAAATCGTTCCGCACTAAAATAAAGGACTTTAATTTGCGTACATAGGCTAAATAGATACCAATTAAATGATAAAGCCGCTGATTTCTATATTACTTATTACGCTATGCTTAAATTCTTTTGCTCAAAAGATCAGTAAAGCAGACTTGACGCTTCTTAAAAAAACGGAAGACACAATGGCCGTTTATGCAAAGCAAATGATATTTGCCCCAGATGCTTCTTCAAGGTTTTATGCTGACAGTGTGTTTATAAGAACTTTTGTACGGGCATTAAAAACTTCAAACTCCTTCTCCTACCCTTTTGACTCTATTAAAACCGTTTCAAAATTGTATGCGCCAGACAGCTCCTTCCGCATTTTTACCTGGCAGTTGGAAAGAGACGAAAGTTATTACCGGCAATATGGAGCCATACAAATGCGAACTGAAGATGGTACGCTTAAATTTTTTCCACTTATTGATGGCAGCGATTATTCCAGTGTACCAACCGATTCGGTAAGAACCAATAGCAACTGGATCGGCGCCATTTATTACGGAATAGTTGCCAATGAATATCAAAACAAAAAATACTACACACTCTTTGGTTTTGACGATAACGATTTTATTAGCACCAGAAAATGGATTGAAGTTTTAACTTTTAATGACAACAGTGAACCCATTTTTGGCGGACCTTTTTTTGAATACAATAACGACAGCTTAAAACCAGAACAACCCGTTTCAAGGTTTTGCCTCGAGTACAAAAAAGATGCAAGGGCAAGGCTGGTGTACGATCCTGAAATGGGCATCATTATTTTCGATCACCTCATTAGTGAATTAAACGACCAGGGAAAAAAGTTCACCCTCATTCCCGATGGCGATTACGAAGGTTTTAAATGGGTCAATGGTAAATGGATGCACATTGATAAAGTTTTTGAAGAACAGAAACTAAAAGACGGTCAGGCCCCCGTTCCCAAACCCGCTTTCGACGCAAACGGAAAGCCAATAGATCAGTAATATTTTTGTTTACCAGCCTATCTTTTCATGGCATCGTCTGTTGTGTCACTCACTTGTACGGTTGGAAGAAAAGGCATCAAGGCAACGAGGCAATGAGGCAATGAGGCAACATGGCAACAAGGCAATGAGTAATTTATTATTACTATTCACTTTTCAACATTCACCATTCACTGTTCATTATTCATTTGTATTCTTCAGTACAGGAGTGCAACCGCCGCCTTGGGCGGGGCAATCTGCAACCGGGCTTTAAATGTGTTCAAATGTCGCGGCTAAAAAAATTCTTTTACCAATCACCATTCTCAATTTTTATCTTCGCTGCATATGAAAAAAGAGGTGGTATTAAGCGGTATAAGGCCTACTGGTTTTTTGCACCTGGGCAATTACTTTGGTGCGGTAAATAACTGGGTAAATATGCAAAATGAGTTTGATTGCTTTTTTTGTGTGGTAGACTGGCACAGCCTTACCACTCACCCCGATACCAAAGAACTTAAACATAATGTCCTGCGGCTGTTATCAGAGCTCATTGCATCTGGCCTTGATCCCGAAAAATGTGTGCTGTTTGTACAAAGCAGTGTGCCGGAAATTGCAGAGTTGTACCTGTATCTTAATATGATGGCCTATAAAGGCGAACTGGAAAAAACCACCACTTTTAAAGATAAAGTACGCAGCCATCCTGAAAACGTAAATGCCGGTTTGCTTACTTATCCGGTTTTACAAAGCGCAGATATTCTTATACACCGCGCCCTGAAAGTACCTGTTGGAAAGGATCAGGAGCAACACCTTGAAATGTGCCGAAATTTTGCTGAGCGGTTTAACCACCGTTATGGAGAAGTATTCCCCATACCGCAGGCTTTTAATTATGGAAACGATCTGGTGAAAATTATGAGCCTTGACGGTAACGGAAAAATGAGCAAGAGCGAAAACCATATGAACACATTATACGTTGCTGATGATGATGACATGATACGCAAAAAAATAATGAAAGCGAAAACGGACAGCGGCCCCGCAGAGCCAAATTCAATACAACCAGATTATATAGAAAACCTTTTTGGCCTGATGCAGCTTGTAAGCCAAAGCTCCACCCTGGAAAAATTTGATGACGATTTTAATAAATGCACCATACGGTACGGCGACATGAAAAAACAGCTGGCTGAGGATATGGTTAAATTTATTAAGCCCATAAGAGAGAGAGCCACAGCCATACAAAACGATCCTGCCTTTCTTTCAAATGTGATAAAACTTGGTGCCGAAAAAGCAAGAACCAGCGCTGCTGAAACCATTAGGCTGGTGAGGGAAGCTGTGGGTGTAAACTACATTTCTGTTTGATAAAAGCAGAAACAAATTTATTAAGGGAGATTAATTTGGTAAACCAATTTGCTTTTCGGACTTTCATTACTTTGTAAAAAAACCATTTACTTATACTTTATCATGGCTAAATCAAAAAAACCGAAGCATATTGCTGTTGCGGGTAATATTGGTGCTGGAAAAACAACCCTTACAGAAATGCTGAGCAAGCATTATAAGTGGATTCCACAGTTTGAAGATATTGACCACAACCCTTACCTGATGGACTTTTACGAGGATATGCCCCGCTGGAGTTTTAACCTTCAAATTTATTTTTTAAATGGCCGTTTAAACCAGCTGCTGGAAATACAGCGTGGTACCGAAACAATTATTCAGGACAGAACAATACATGAGGATGCCAATATTTTTGCACCCAACCTTCATGATATGGGTTTGATGAGCAAGCGTGATTTTGATAACTATTTCCAGTTTTTTCAAACATTGCAATCTATGGTGCAACCGCCGGATTTGATTATCTACCTGAAAGCGTCGGTACCAACATTGGTTGGTCAAATTCAAAAACGGGGTCGGGAATATGAAGAAAATATAAGACTGGATTATATTAAGAAACTGAACGAATTGTACAATAAATGGATTGAAGGTTATAAAGAAGGACAACTGCTTATAATAGATGTTGATAAAAACAAGTTTGCCGAAAATGTAGAAGACTTTGGTGAAATAATTACAAAAGTTGATGGTATGTTATATGGCCTTTTTTAAAAATTGCCGTGTTGGCGATAAAAAAGGTAACCGCGTCTTGATGAGCATTGATATAAAGTACAAGAGTGCGACGCAACCAAAGTTCAATTAATGGACAATAGCTGGGCCCAAAAGAATCATAAAAATGGATGTCAAATAAACATTTATAACTAAATGAATTCCATTTTTCCACAAAACAGTGATTCTTAAGCGTAAATAATGTACTTTTGCAGGCTAATTTTATTTTAGGATAGTTCTAATAATATTAATGCAATATCCCAAGAGTATTTTAGTCTCTTTTATGTTCGTAAATCAGTAATTACCCAATATGAGGCAACTCAAAATCGCTACTCAGATCACCAACCGTGATTCGCAAGCCGTAGAAAAGTATCTGCAGGAAATCTCCAAGATTCCAATGATCACTCCCGAAGAGGAAACAACACTGGCACAGCGGATTAAAATGGGTGACCAGAGAGCGCTGGACAAATTGGTGCAGGCCAACCTGCGTTTTGTGGTATCTGTGGCTAAGCAGTATCAACATCAGGGCTTATCACTTAGCGATCTTATCAACGAGGGAAATCTCGGCCTTATAAAGGCGGCTCAGCGCTTTGACGAGACAAAAGGTTTTAAATTTATTTCTTACGCGGTATGGTGGATTCGCCAATCCATTTTACAGGCGTTGGCAGAACAGGGCCGCTTGGTTCGTTTGCCTCAAAACAAAATTGGCACTTATAACAAAGCAAACAAAGCCTACATGGCTTTTGAGCAGGAGCATGAACGTGAGCCAAGTACAGAAGAATTGGCTGGCATTCTGGAAATGAGTGAGACAGAGATCAACAACATTTTTCAGAGTAACACACGCCACACTTCGCTTGATGCACCCGTTCACGAAGCCGAAGATGTAGCGATGGGTGATCTTTTACAGGGCGGCGATGATACAGATGATGATGTAATGAAAGATTCTCTGCGGGAGGAAATACGCCGGGTATTAAAATCCCTAAGTCCGCGTGAAGCAGAAATTGTAAACGCTTACTTTGGTTTGGACGGTGAGAACGGCGTAACCATTGAGCAAATTGGTATGAAATACGATCTTACCAAAGAACGTATACGGCAGATTAAAGAAAGAGCTATAAAACGTTTACAAAAAGCCAGGTACAGCAGTGCTTTAAAGGCCTATTTAGGTTAAATCGAACTTCTAAATTCTAAATTAAAAAAACCTCCCGTTGTAATAATGGGAGGTTTTTTTATGGGCCGGGCTGAGGAATATTAATTAAACTTTTCTTGCGTCGCACTCTTGTACTCAAGTAATTAACTCGGCTAAACACATCAACCAATCCTTAAAAGTTTTTAAGAAGTTGGGGGCGTACCAGCATAATCTCACCCAAACTTTGTAAAGGATAACCTTTTTGTAGCCGATATTTACCCTTATGTCGCAATGTTTTTAAAACTGTTATCTATTTGTAATTAAGTTACTACTTTGCCGGAATGAAATTGGCCTGGTATAGTAAAAAATGGGTAGTAGTATTATTTCACGCACTTGCATGGAGTGTTATATTTACGCTTCCATTTTTAATGCGTACCTCCAGTGGCGACCCACATAAACCACCAGCAAACGATGGCTTTCTTAAGTTTTATACAGTAACAAGCTTTATATGGATAGCCTTCTTTTATTTTAATTCGCTACTGCTTTTTCCAAAATTTATCTCAAAAAAAAAATACTGGTTCTATATAGTTGCACAACTTTTAATATTGGCGGTTATCTCCGTTCTGTTTAACTTTATTTTTAATCTGCTGGTAAAAGATTCGCCCTATAGTATTGCTAATTTTTTTGTGTACAACACTTTTCCCTACCTATTTATTCTTGCCGGAAGTACTGCATTCAGCATGATACTTGACAAAATAAAATCAGACAAACTGATGCAGGAACGCGAAAATGCAAACCTTAAAACCGAACTTTTATTTCTACGTTCGCAGGTAAGCCCCCATTTCATGTTCAATGTGCTTAATAACATGGTAGCATTGGCAAGAAAGCATTCGGACCAGCTCGAGCCATCGCTAATAAAACTTTCTTCTTTAATGCGCTATATGCTTTATGAAACCGATGAGGACAAAGTGAGGCTCGAAAAAGAAACAGAATACCTGCAGAGTTATATAGACCTTCAGCAACAGCGATTTGGTAAAAATGTCTGTATCAAAACTTCCTTAACAGACATTGACGGAAATTATGATATTGAGCCGATGCTTTTAATCCCATTTGTAGAAAATGCTTTTAAACATGGAACGGGGCTGGTTGAAAATGCACGGATAGAAATAGAGTTAAAAGCCAAAAATGATATACTTCATTTCTCCGTACGCAATAAATATAATCCTTTAGCACAGGATGAAAAAGATAAAACATCAGGTATTGGATTAACAAATGTAGACCGCCGTTTAAGCTTATTGTACGGAAAAAATCATACATTGCTTATCAATAAAAACGACGGTTGGTTTACCATTTCATTACAGTTAAACCTACACTAAATGCTGCGCTGCCTTGCCATAGACGATGAACCGCTTGCCCTGGAGTTGCTAGAAGATAATATTAGTAAAGTACCCTTCCTGCAACTTGTGGCCGCATGCAGTAACCCGCTTGAAGCCATGAAAGTTCTGCAGGAAGAAAGTGTAGATCTTATTTTTCTCGACATACAAATGCCTGGCCTTACAGGTTTGCAATTTATACAGACCATTACCCAAAAGCCGATGTTCATTCTTATTACCGCCTACGAAAAATATGCGCTGGATGGCTATACCTTAGACGTGGTAGATTATCTTGTAAAACCTGTAGCCTTAGAGCGTTTTATAAAAGCTTGTAACAAAGCGTGGGAACTGCACGAATTAAAAACAAGACCAGCAACAGGTGGCACAACTGCGCCAGCAAATTATTTTTTTATAAATGTTGATTACAGCATGCTTAAGGTAGTTTTTGCAGATATTATTTACATCGAAGGGCTAAAAGACTATATTAAAATACATTTAAAAAGCACATCAAAGCCAATTATTGCCCGTATGAGTATGAAGTCCCTGGAAGAGCAGCTACCTGCCTCCGTGTTCATACGCGTACAAAAATCTTATATCGTTTCCAAAGACTATGTAAGCGCAATAAGAAAGAACAGCATATTTATTGGCAACATAGAAATACCCGTTGGCGATAGTTACAAAGACGCAGTGGCAGCCATTACCGGAACAATTATTTAAGCAAATTATTGGTCAGGCAATTTATTCTTTTCTAATCGCCGTTGCAGCTTGCCCCGCCAAAGGCGGTGGTCGAACTCTTGTACGTTTATAGTATTATTCAATGATAAAACGCATCATCAAATCAATGGATTAACCCCCACCATCCGGTTTATTTTCCTTCATCTCAAAAATATATTTTTTAAAAAACTAAGTTTTGATGCAATTGGTGTGAACCCCTATTTTTGCAATCCATCAGGGGAATTAGCTCAGCTGGCTAGAGCGCTTGCATGGCATGCAAGAGGTCACCGGTTCGACTCCGGTATTCTCCACAAGCTTTAAACCCCGCAAGGGGTTTTTTTAGTTTCATAGCAGTAAAGCTCCTGCATTTACTTTGCTCAATAATGAGATGAAGTACAAGAGTGCGACGCAACAAAAGTTGTATAAATATTTGCTGCCCGGTTCAAAATAATTCTCTTGAACATTATGCTGCAGTAAAAAGCTTTTATCCTGAATATTATTTCACTTTACTCACAGCTACAGCAATTTTAGAATCGGCTGTGCCATAATACAGGAACCATTGGCCCTTAAATTGCGCCAGCCCTTCCAGAAAACAAACCTGGTTTACCTGCCCGGCTATTTCGTAGGTTTTTTCAGGCCTTATGAAATAATTATTCAGGCGTTCAATGCTTTTGGTTGGGTTATTCTTATCGAGTAAAACCTGGCCTGCGGCATAAGTTCCCTCGGCCAAAGAACTGTCGCCGGCAGAAATAATATTGCGGCTGTTGTAAATAAGGAGGATGCCTTTATTGGTAAGCATTGCAGGCGGTCCCGATTCTACAAGGTCGCTGTCGAATTTGTGGTTTCGTGTTGCAACTACAATTTGCAAATCCGGCATTGTTAGTGCGATCCCTTTTAGCTCAACTGGCGGCTTTTCGCCAGGTTGCATTTCTACAGGGTGCCAATTGATCAAGTCATCGGATGTAGCTGCCCATATAAACAGATCGCCCCAGTACATCCAGTATTTACCGTTTATTTTAGTAGCAATAATTTTTCCCTGCTCATAAGTAGAAACAATGGATCCGGATTTAGACCATTTATCAATATACTTTCCGTTATACGCTTTTGCAAAAACGGGCCCCTTCTTTTCCCATTGCTTCAGGTCTTTTGACGTTGCTACAAAAAGGCGGGCTTTGTCTCCATTATAGGATGTGTACGTCATGTAATAAGTGCCGGCACTATCCTCTACTACCCTCGGGTCTTCGCAGCCGCCCTGCCATTCGTATTTTTTGTAAGCATCATTATCCGGGTACAAAACAGGTGACGGGTAACGGTTAAAATTTATTCCATCACTACTAACCGCCAAACCTATTCTTGAAGTGCCACCGGGCTTACCAATGGTATCCTGCGCCCTGTATAGCATATAAACAGAATCGCCTTTTACAACGATAGCGGGGTTAAAAACATCTTTTTGTTCCCAAAAAATTTTGGCTTTAAGAATGGGATCTGTAAAACTATTGGTGCCTGGTTCAAGTATGGGATTCACACTATCCATTTTGGTAAAACCAAGCAATGCCCATTCAGCGCCGTTGTTGGCAACATCAACCTTTTCTGCTGCTATAGTGTCTAATTTTTTTTTATTGTCACTACTATTACAGCTAAAAGAAAAAATGACGGCAAAGACAATTGACAGAGCTTTAAATATTATTTGCGTTTTCATATAACAAAAAAATTTTTGTGCAGCAATTATTTACTTTAAAAACGATGAGGGTCTGTAACTTAAGAATATTACTGATAAGGCAGGTGAATTAATTTACAAGACGCTGTATTTGTCCATTAACGATCAAAAGTACAAGTGTGCGACGCAACAGGCGATGAGTAGATGCACAAATGCCTGGCTCAAAAAAAAATTCAAATATAAAAACGACCATAATCATTAAAATGGAATTGTAACTTTTGCTTTCTTACTCTTTTTTGTGGCTATCCATTTTGGACCGTTCTTTATAATGTTGATAGCTTTTGCAGAAAGCTCGTCGTTGTAGGTTCCATTAACTTTAAAATTATAAGGAATGCCTTTGTCGTTTATTACAAATTCAACTTCTATACCGTTGGTGTAAGTCCAGTTACTCAATGTATCTGGCTCTTTACCCAATTGTTTGTAAACATATTTTTGAAACGACTTCCAGCCGCCCGCGGGAAAAGCGCTGTCGGGCTGTTCAGACTTACTCTTCGCCTTTTTATTCGTTGCATACCCAGTTACCACTACCTCGGAGAGCGATTGATTATCGGGTGCTACGGTAATATTATTGTTTGTATTTCTTTTTAACGCCGTTTGTGCAGAAACAAAACCAACCGAAGAAACGGTTACATTTAATAAGCTGTCTGGAGCTTTTAAAACAAAATAACCGCTGGCATCCGTTGAAGTTGCGCGGCGGTTGCCAGCATTAACTGTTGCATTTGCAACGGGTTGATTGTTTTTATCTGTTACACGGCCTTTAAACTCGTTCTGCACAAAAATAGTTGCCGGTGAGGATAAGGTGTCCCCTGCAAATCTTAATACCGGTTTTGCAAAAAGTTCTTCTGGTTTGGGTGTAGGTGCAAGTGCCAAATCGCCCTGTTTTTCTTCATCATTATCCTTTATGATTGTTGCTGCTATACTGTCATCTTCTTTTATTGCAGGTGCTGCGGCCTCACCACTTGGTTTAGAAGATGAAGACAAAATTGCCTTCTTCTTCAAACTGGTGTTATCGGTAAAGCTGTAAGTTTTTTTTGTTTCAGAAGGAATATTGGCTGCGATTAAGTTGACCGTATCAATCTTGGGTAAAACAACCAAGGTATCGGCTTTTGACTCATTTGAAACCGCAACCTGGGCAATATTTTTTTCGCCATTATTATTATTTGGAAAAAGAATATACCAGCTTAAGCCGCCTGCACCTGCAATTAATAAAACCATTGCAGCAACACGCAACCATTGAAATCCTTTTTTCGGCATCGCCATCACCTTAGCATCCTTTTTTTCACTCTGAAGCAGCGCCGTAATTTCATTCAAATGTTTATTGCTTTGTTCAAAAGTTGCTTCGTTAAAGCCTTCAATAGCATCAGCTAAAAACGGATCCTGTAATGCGACACGTTCCATGTCGTGCATTTCTTTTGCACTCATACCGCCCTGCAGGTACCGCTGAATATCAGCCGCTGAATAATTAATATGTCCGCTTTGCTCAGCCATTCTTTTCCATACAAATTTTTAAGTTACGCCGGCCATTCTGTATAAGGCTGCGCACTTTGCCCCAGTCAATCCCTGTTTGTTCTACAATTTCATTGTAACATTTATTTTCCAGGTAAAACAGTTTAATACTTTGCTTTTGTTCTTCGGGCAGGCGTTCCAAGCATAGTTCCAGCTTCTTAAAATCCTGCTCCCGTTGCAGCACGGTATCCAGATGCTCAAAGTCTTCAGATTGCATAAGCCCCGGCTGAAATTCTACCGTTACCATTTTCTTTGCAGACCGTAACTGCATCAGGCAGTGATTTTTAGCCAAAACATACAGCCAGCTTTTAAAATTCTGCACCTCATGATTGGGTAGCTTTTGAACGAGCTCCTGGTAAATATTCATAACGGCATCTTTTGCCGCTTCTCCATCTTTCAAATATTTTAAACAGGTACCATACACAAGATCTGTGTAGCGCAGGTATAATTTTGCAAGCACATCCTGACCGCTATTTTTCTTAAACAGCAGCAGTAATTCTTCGTCCGTTTCCGGAGCCTTATCTATGTACTTTATTGGTATCAATACGTTTGCAAGATATTTTATTTTTTATGAACCCGGCAGCAGATTATCTATGAAGCTTTACTTGCGTCGCACTCTTGTACATTCTGATTATAAATGAACTTTTAACAGCCCTAATGCGCAGGGTGTAAATATTTTTTAAACCCGATTATGTAAAATTTTCCGCCCCTGCATCTACACTTCAAATCAACTGTTATGAAACCACTTCTGCAACTCCACATTCCCAAACCCTGCCACGAAGACTGGAATAAAATGACACCTGTTGACAAAGGAAAATTCTGCAGAAGCTGTAATAAACAGGTTGTTGATTTTAGCTTAATGAGCGATCAGCAGGTACTCAATTATTTTTCAACAGCAACAGCCAAAACCTGCGGCCGCTTTGCCGAAGACCAGCTACGGCGCGAACTAATACCAACAAAAATTGAAAGGAAAAAAACCTGGTGGTTTGCTGCAATAATGCCGCTGCTATTGCTATTCGAAAAAACAAACGCACAGAAAAAAAGCGTAACGACTAATAAGGTAACAACTGCCATAATTACACAGGAATCAAGAGAACAAATCATGGGTAAAGTGGCTGCGCCTGTTTTAAAAGATACTTCCATTTTGATGGGCGAGCCTGCTGTAAAAGAACGCTGCACACAATTGATGGGCGATACTGTTTTTCAAATGCCGAAACAAGAAAGAGAGATAATGTTAAAGGGTAGAATAACAGATGCAACAAATGGGGGTGTGATACCGTTTGCAACAGTTGCAATAAAAGGAGAAAAGACTGCGGTTGCTTCCGATGAAGAAGGAAATTTTATTTTACCATTTAGAGCAAAGGAAACTAATGTGGTGCTTTCCATATCATCTGTTGGGTTTGTAAATAAAGAAATAGAAATAACGATTTCATCGGATCTATCAAATAATATATCGTTAACACCTTATATCAATTCCTTACCGGAAACAATAGTGGTAAACAGTGCTTTAACTACTTGCTCAAGAATGCTGAGCGGAGATGTTGTAGTAGTAGTTGGATATATAAATAGACATAAGCCCGTTAAAACCGTTGATACGCTTAAGAGTACCATCCGCAAAGCCATTCGCAATGAGGCTTTCAAAGCATATCCAAATCCTTTACCTAAAGACGGCACATTGCACATTGAAATGAAAAATGCCGGTAACTATTCCATCCAGCTGCTGGATAACAATTCAAAACTTTTATTGGTTCAAGAATTTACAGCTGAAAGCAATAAGGCTATTGCAGCCATAAATACTCCTGCAAAACTTGCTGCAGGTATTTATTATTTGCGGGTTATTGATGACCGTAAAAAGAAATCTTATGTTGATAAAATTATAATCGAGTAACGGGCTGTTCATTGCTCAATTGAAAGTAGAACCCTGCAGTGTGCGACGCAAGAGGCGATGCTATGACAAATGGAAAGTTGGGCCAATAAAATGTATTGCTTAATATTTCTTAAAAGCCGGATGAAACAACTGCAGCGTGCTGCGCAAATAGTCCTTATCTAAATGCGTATATATTTCTGTAGTAGTTATACTTGCATGGCCAAGCATTTCCTGCACGGCACGCAGGTCTGCGCCTGCATCTACCAAATGCGTTGCGAAGGAATGGCGAAAAGTATGTGGCGAAATAGTTTTTGTAATACCCGCCTTTTTTGCCAGATCTTTTATAATATAGAAGATCATGATGCGGCTTAATGCGTTGCCGCGGTTGTTTAAAAACAGAATGTCGCTGCTGTTATTTTTTAATGGCTGGTGTATGCGTATATGATCTTTGTAAATTTTAATGTATTTAATGGCATCACTGCCAATGGGCACTAAACGTTCCTTATCGCCTTTACCAATTACGCGTATAAATCCATCATCAAGGTACAGGCAACTGATCTTTAAATTAATAAGTTCGCTTACCCGCAACCCGCAACTGTACAATGTTTCCAGTATGGCTTTATTACGGCCACCGTCGGGCTTGCTAAGATCTATTTTAGCAATCATCTGCTCTATTTCTCCGATGCTTAAAAAATCGGGTAGTGCCCGTTTAAGCCGGGGTGTTTCAAGTAAAACAGAAGGATCGGCGTTCACTATATTTTCCTGAAGGCAGTATTTATAAAACCCCCGTATGCCCGATAAAGTTCTTGCCTGCGATGTTGCTGCAATACCCAGCTCTGCAACAGCTTTTATAAAACCCTGCAGGTCTTTTAGATCCAGTTCTGCCGGGCTTTTTATAAGGTTGACGCTTTGCAGGTATTGCGTAAGTTTATCTACATCGCGCAGGTATGCTTCCACCGAGTTATCGCTCAGCGACCGCTCCAGCTGCAGGTATGCTTTAAACCCATTTTTATACGGCTCCCACATGCGCTTTTAATATTTTAAAATCAGTTCTGCCATTGGTTCGTTTTATCGCCTATATTCGTTTCAACTATCAATATTAAATATTCAACCGCACAATCATAATTTTATATGCAAGCTGTTAATCTCCGGTACTTTAAACAGAAACTGCGTTATAATCAAAAAGCATTTAAAAGTTTTCTTGGCAAACTTGGCAAAAAGCCACCAAAGGCACTGGATAAAATTGCCGCGCAAATTAATGACGAAATATGGCAGGAAGTTGACTGCACATCCTGCGCCAATTGCTGCAAAGTAATGACCCCCACTTTCACTGAAAAAGATATTAAACGCATCGCCGCTCATTTTGAAATGCCAGAGCAGGAGTTTAAAGACAAATGGCTTTACCAGGACAAAAAAAGCAAAGACTGGATGAACACCAAACAGCCCTGCCAGTTTTTAAACCTTAACAATAATATGTGTTCCATTTACGAAGTACGCCCTGCAGACTGCGCCGGTTTTCCGCACCTTGCCAAAAAGAAAATGGTAGATTATATACACATACACCTGCAAAATATTCAGTATTGCCCGGCCACTTATAGGATGGTGGAAAAAATGATGGAGCGGGTAAATTTATAGTTGGTGGTTTGTTGTTGGTAGTGAATACATTTTTGGTTCAGGCAGAAAAGCATCTATGAGGCTTGCTTACCGCATTAGGCGGACTCACGTACTCTTAAAAGTATAGCATCAACACAAACAGGCCTTGCATTTGTTGCCCAATCTTATTCTGAATGTACAAGAGTGCGACGCAAGTAAAGTTCAATAGCAGCAATGCAGCCGGGCCACTAAAAATATACATCTTCAATCAAAAAATATTCGGTGGGCATGTTATAATGCAGGTTAATGGAAAGTACATCGAACTGAACATATTTCCAATGCGGGTTTTTGTACTGGTATTCTTCGGCGGCATTTTTTAGGTTGTTCATTTTTTCGCGGCCAATACTTTCTTCGGGGTTGCCAAACTTATTGGATGTGCGTGTTTTTATTTCAAAGAAATGCAGCAGGTTTCCTTTGCTGGCAATAATATCCACCTCCCAATGTTTAAAACGCCAGTTGCGCTCCACAATTACATAGCCATTTTTTACAAGAAATACGGCGGCAAGTTCTTCGCCTTTATCGCCCAGTTCTTTGTTGTAATTATTGCTCATACAAATTTTGGTTTAGCTGGTTTATATTCTTAATAGTGTGTTTGCGGCTACAACTATTATCTGCTTAATATTGCAAAGCACTTTAAAAATAAAATATGTTACAAGATAAAATATTTCAGCTAAAGGGCAAAGTGATGCATTATGCATGGGGCGGCTACCAGTTTATTCCGCACTGGATGGGTGTAGAAAACACTGGACATAAACCTTATGCCGAATATTGGATGGGCGCACACCCGTTGGCTCCTTCGCTCCTGCTGAAAGAAGAAACTGAAGTTTCTTTACGTGATAATATCAATGAAAACCCAACGCTTTTTCTTGGCGAAAAAGTATTTCAGCAGTTTGGCGAACTCCCTTACCTCTTCAAAGTTCAGGATGTAAAAGAAATGCTTTCTTTTCAGGTACATCCTTCTAAGACTGAGGCAGAAAAAGGCTTTGCAGCCGAAGAAGCTGCAGCTATTCCGGCAAATGCACCCAACCGGAATTACAAGGATAAAAACCACAAACCAGAAGTATTGGTGGCATTAAGTGAGTTTTGGCTGCTGCATGGCTTTCAGGAAAAAGAAATGCTAAGAAAAACATTAGAGTCGGTTCCTGAATTTCAAAGCCTGCTTCCGCTTTTTGAATATGAAGGATATAAAGGATTGTACCAGCACGTAATGGAAATGCCGCAGGAACTATTGAACTTATTGCTGTTGCCTTTGATTGAAAGGGAAATAACGCGCAAAAAAAATAATGAACTTACCAAACAAGATCCCGGCTGGTGGGCAGCAAAATTATTTGATAACGGCACTCCCGAAAATATTGACCGCGGTCTTTTCTCCATTTACTTTTTCAACATCGTAAAAGTTAATGCTGGCGAAGGGGTTTTTCAGGGTGCTGGCATACCGCATGCTTACCTGGAAGGCCAGACTATGGAACTGATGGCAAACAGCGATAATGTATTGCGTGGCGGCCTTACCCCAAAGCATATTGATATACCCGAGCTGATGAAACATACCAGTTTTGAAGGCATTATTCCCGCAGTAATAAAAGGAAATAACCTTGGCAACGGTGAACAAAATTACCCCTGCCCCGTGCCAGATTTTGGCATCAGCAAGATTGAACTTTCAGCAGCGCAAACACATACAGGTAAAGCTTCTTCGCTCGAAATAATCGTGGTTATGGAAGGCGAAATGCGGCTAACCGGTTCCGTTTCGTTGTCGCTGAAAAAAGGAGAAGCTGTAGCCATTTTGCCGGAAGAAACCTACATTATTTCCACACGGGAAAAATTACTCGCTTATAAAGCATTTGTGCCTTGAGATTTTAGACTTACTTTTGCCTCTCAGAACAAATTATTTACAATGAAATTGAATAAGCAAACCATAATTTTTATTTTCATCATTATTGCGATTACCACTGTAATTAAAGTGGTTTGCGCACCTCAACTTAATCTCAGCGGATTCTCAGCCGGCCTTGCGGTAGCATTATTTGCAGGCTTTGCCGAGAAAGATATGAAGAAAGCACTATTACTTCCTTTGGTTACCATTTTTATAAGCGATGTGCTTATACAGCTTTTGTTCCTGGCAAACCTTTTTCCTTTCGAAGGCTTTTACAACAACCAATGGATCAATTACCTGCTCATTGCATCAATCACCCTTATAGGTATGTTAATGCGCAAGGGAAAGATCGCAGGTATTTTAGCGGCTTCCGTGCTCGGTCCGGCTTTCTTTTTTGTTGTGTCCAACTACATCGTTTGGGCATCTCAGGGAAATACAATGGGATATACAAATGATTTCAGCGGATTAATCACGTGTTACACCGCAGGACTACCTTTCTACAGGAACAATGTTATTGCCACACTTATTTTTCTGCCATCCTTTTTGGGTATATACCAGTGGCTAGTAAAAGGAAAATTTGCCATAGAATTTGCAAAATAGAAAAGCTTATCATAAATAAAGCCCGGAACAATGTTTCGGGCTTTGTTATTAAAACAGCTTTGCTGCTTCGCGTTCATACCATTCGTCCCTAAGCAGGTTTGCGCCATCGGCAGCTTCTGTCGCAAGCTCGTCGCAGCGGTTATTGAAAACATTATCAGCATGGCCTTTTACCCATTTAAACTTTATCATGTAATCTTTTGCCAGCTTATAATAGCGCAACCATAAGTCTTTGTTTTTTTTGCCGCCTTTAAATTCAGTACGCACCCAATTATCCAGCCATTTTTTTTCCACGCTATCTACAATATATTTACTATCCGTATAAACCGTAAGCGGAATATTTTTTTTTGTAAGCGACTCAAGTGCAATTATTACAGCCAACAATTCCATACGGTTATTAGTAGTTAACCGGTAGCCACCACTCAATTCTTTTCGCCTGTCACCAAACATCAATATGGCTCCAAATCCGCCCCGGCCGGGGTTTCCACGTGCTGCACCATCCGTATAGATAATCAGTTGATTTCCTTTTTCCATTTATTTTTTTTGAGCCAGGCTTTTATATTACGATAAAGCTTCCGTTGCGTCGCACTCTTGTACTGTAAGTCTTTATTCAGCCTGTGCGAAGACGTTTACCAAATGCGGACTGCATCATTTTAAACATGCAATTAACGGAGATAATTTATACAAAAAATAGCTGTCAATCCCTCAAATCCTAAAAATGCTTCCAAATCCCCGTTCAGACAATGTATTCCCCTTTTAAATAAGTAACCACATTGCCACTCATTAAAACCCTGTCACCATTTAATTCAACCTCCAAATAACCTTGTCTTTTAGAAAGTTGAATAGCATTCATTTTTGTTTTATTCAATTGCTCCGCCCAGTAAGGAACCATAATGGTATGTGCAGAACCCGTAACAGGGTCTTCGTCAATCCCACTTTGCGGGTAAAAGCAACGTGATACAAAATCTGCTTCATCGCCTTTCGCAGTAGCAATAACGCCACGGGCTTTTACAGTTGCAAGGATTTTAAAATCAGGACTTAATGCTTCCACCTCTTTTTGCGATGGCATTACCACCAAATAATCAAACGAAGTTTTAAAAACAGGGCAGGCCGCAATACCCAAACCATCAAAAATACCAGCCGGAATTTCATCAATAGCTTCCGGTGGACTGGCGGGAAAATCAAGTGTGTATTTACCCGCTTCTTTAAGGGTTACTTTAAGCATGCCACTTAGCGAATTGAATAATATAACATCATTCGCATAGCCAAGTTCGGTATAAAAAATATGGGCAGTGGCCAAGGTAGCATGTCCGCATAATTTTACTTCTGTGCCCGGTGTAAACCACCGTATGCGGTAATGATCGCCTTCTTTAACAAAGAATACGGTTTCAGATAAATTGTTTTCTGCGGCAAGCTGCTGCATCAGTTCATCGGGCAGCCATTCTTCCAAAGGGCATACTGCAGCTGGGTTTCCGCCAAAAAGTTTATTAGTAAATGCGTCGGCTTTATAAACAGGTAATTTCATTTATTGAATAGTAAAAAATTAAAAATTACGAATGAATAAAAAACAATGAACAAACAACCATAAACTTTGAAACATGAACCAGCTAAAAAAAGCAAGTTAAAAAAGTATTGTCGAGTATTAATTTTATGCTGCAAATTTAATAAGCCCGTGCTAACCAATTTACAACAACATGGCGGCAATATGCTGCGCAGCATTACCACTGTACAAGAGTGCGACGCAAGGAACGATGCCCAATAATATGAAGCCGGGCCAAAAAAAATCTCTAACTTTTGTCACATTTATCAACTAAAAAAGTTTACAGATCCGCCTATGGTTGTTTGCAACCTGCGAATCTGTAAACTGTAAAATAGCCTGCTTATTTTATGGCTGTACTTAATGCTGTACCATTACCTTGGTGAGTGTAGCAGGCAGGTTGGCCGCACCCATTTTTATATAATAAACTCCGCTTGCAAAAGAGCGCACATCCATACTTAATTGGTTGGTTCCTTTTTCAACAGTAAATATTTTGGTATGCTGCAAAACCCCGCTGCTGTTTGTAAGCTGCAGTGTAACCTGCTGTTTAATTGATGAAACAAATTGAACTGTAACACGGTCTGTAGCCGGGTTGGGGAATATTTTAACAGCGGTATTTACGCCCTTCACTGTATTAGCGGCTTCAGCATTTTCAGTGGAGCTAAACGGTGCGGCTAGTGTAGCCGAAATGGTTTTTACACCTGCTGCATTGGTTTGGCTATTGGTAATATTGGGAGTGGTGGTATAACCGAATACGAGCGGATTGTTAGCACCGTTTATCTGAACTGTTTTACCAATTGAAGCGCCAGAATTAACATTAACCGTAATTATAAAATACCCACTGGTGGCAGCTGCCAATGTACGATTTATTCCAATGCTATAAGCATGCGGAGCCGCAAAGTTTGCAGCCGTTTGCCCCAAATAACTTGAACCCGAAATTACCGGGGAAGTAGCATTGAAATAAACACCAACATAACTCAGGTCATCGCCATCCTGGCTGCCGGTTAATGTAAACTGAATATTGTTTACAGTGAGTGATGCGGTAGTTACATCCATCTTTGCAGCATATACGATGTTGGTGCTAGTACCCGCTACAATGTTTCCGGCAGTAACTGTGGATGAAGTTAGCATTACATCCGCAGCCTGGATGGTTTGGGTACCGCCTGCATTGGTTTGCGTATTGGTGCTGTTTGGTGTTGTTGAATAACCAAAAGTTACCGGTGTTGTTAAACCAGTAATTTTTACGGTTTTATTATCGGTGGCACTGCTGTTTACGTTTACCGTAATAATAAAGTACCCACTGGTAGCAGCAGCTAATGTACGATTGATACCAATACTGTAAGCATGAGGCGCCGCAAAGTTTGCAGCAGTTTGCCCCAAATAACTTGAACCAGAAATTACCGGTGATGTGGCATTGAAATATACACTTACATAGCTCAGATCGTCACCGTCATGGTTGCCACTTAAGGTAAACTGGATATTATTGACGGTTAAGGATGCAGTAGTTACGTCCATTTTTGCTACATACACAATATTGGTGCTCGTACCTTGGTATATGGTTCCGGAAACTAAATCTGTTGTACTTATTGCTACATCAGCGGCCTGAATGGTTTGAGTGCCGCCTTTATTGGATTGCGTATTGGTACTGTTTGGCGTAGTGCTGTAACCAAAAGTTACCGGCGTGGTTGACCCGGTAATTTTTACGGTTTTATTATCGGTGGCACTGCTGTTTACGTTTACCGTAATAATAAAGTACCCACTGGTAGCAGCGGCTAATGTACGATTGATACCAATGCTGTAAGCGTGAGGCGCCGCAAAGTTTGCAGCCGTTTGCCCCAAATAACTTGAACCCGAAATTACCGGTGATGTGGCATTAAAATATACACTTACATAACTCAGATCGTCACCATCATGGTTGCCACTTAAGGTAAACTGAATATTGTTTACAGTTAATGACGCAGTAGTCACTTCCATTTTTGCCGCATAAACAATATTGGTGCTCGTACCCTGGTAAATTGTACCGGAAACCAATTTTGATGTACTTATTGCCACATCTGCTGCCTGTATGGTTTGACTGCCGCCTCCATTGGTTTGCGTATTGGTGGTGTTTGGTGTTGTTATGTAACCAAAAGTAACCGGCGTGGTTGCTCCAGTAATTTTTACCGTGTTATTGTCCGTAGCACCACTGTTTACGTTTATCGTAATAATAAAGTAACCACTGGTAGCAGCGGCTAATGTACGATTGATACCAATACTGTAGGTATGTGGCGCCGCAAAGTTTGCAGCCGTTTGCCCCAAATAACTTGAACCCGAAATTACCGGTGATGTGGCGTTAAAATATACACTTACATAACTTAGATCGTCACCGTCATGGTTGCCACTTAAGGTAAACTGGATATTGTTTACAGTTAATGATGCAGTAGTTACGTCCATTTTTGCTGCATAAACAATATTGGTACTAGTGCCCTGGTAAATGGTGCCGGATACCAAGCTTGATGTACTTATCGCTACATCTGCAGCTTGAATAGTTTGGGTACCCCCCGCATTAGATTGGTTATTCGTAAGCGTAACGGTGGTAGTATAACCAAAAACAACCGGGTTAGCGTTCCCGTTAATCATTACCGTTTTATTATCTGTAGCACCGCTGTTTACATTTGCAGTAACAATAAAATAACCACTGGTAGCTGCGGCTAATGTACGGCTTATGGCAAAACTGTATGTATGCGGCCCGGCAAATGTAGCCACTGTTTGACCCAAATAACTTGATCCTGAAATAACCGGAGAAGTAGCATTAAAATAAACACTTACGTAACTAAGGTCATTGGCATCGTGGGTGCCACTTAATGTGAACTGGACATTATTTATAGTAACGGATGCAGTTACCACATCCATTTTTACCGCGTAAATAATATTGGTGCTAGTGCCCTGGTAAATATTAGCGGCGGTGGTAGCAGCAGTTGTTAATGTAATGCCGGGCGCAGCATTGGCATTTACAGCACCTGCAATTATAAGAAAGGCTGCTGCTAATGACTGGTAAATTTTCTTTTTCATAATGAAGTTTTTTGTGTAAAAATGATTTTAATAACTTGCTGTTACAAGCATACTGTAGTCGGAATTTCAATAAAGGTAGCAACAGTAAGGTATGCTTAAAATCGGATTTGTGAACGGCAGTATCCATTTTTTAAATGGCAACTTCGCTTCACAATTCCAACTATACTTTTTTATACTACCGAGTATTTCGAAAGTCAATACCGTTTCCGTTGGTCAATTTAAATGTTTAAAGGAGCAAAGGTATCAGCAAGTACAGTTTTTAAAATACCACAAACGGGGGATGGGCATCAGGAGGCCTGGTGTGTACAGGAGCTTATTTTTACAACCTATTACAGTTAAGGAATATTTATGTACCTGGCAGCGGAATATGAATATAGCTTTCGTTGCGTCGCACACTTGTACTAAAGTAATCTATTGAGCAGTTGCGTAGATTATGTTTTATGTACCAGCAGGATTTGGCTTTCATATAATTAGAAAAAGGAGTATAAGTGCAGCCTTTTATAAAAATTATTTTTTTACCCTTACATATTTTTCAATATTTATCCTGTCAACGCCAATTTGTTCGATCTTCTCAATTCCTTTTTGAATAAGTGTATCGTTGTTAATGGTAACGGTGAAATGAAAGTCGTTGCCTTCCCATTGGCGGTCTATGCAGTATTCAAGATGTTCTGTATAAAAACTGTCTGAAAGGGCATACGTACCTGCACCGGATGAGAAAATTGCAGCAGAATCTTTGCCGTTTTTTAAATCGTGGTTTATAAAAGCGAAGTGGTCGTCATTGATGATTTTTATAAATTGCTGTCCTTTTGTATAATCTGTGATGATGCTATCACCTTTATCGACGGTAATGCCGGTAAGCAATTTCCAGGTACCCTGTATTGGCAACTCAGCTTTTTTTGACTCATGATGCTTTATACCTGGCGTTCCACAGGAAATAAGAATTGCGGCAACAGCCATTTTCAGGATTATTGTTTTCATTTTTCTTTTATTATTAAGGTTCAGAAACAAATTTTTAAATTTTACCAGGCGCCATTTTAGAAATACACAGCAGGCCCGGCCATGCCCCTAAAAGTTATACTGTACAAGTGTGCGACGCAAGGAACGATGCCATCTAAACAGCGCCTGGCCCAAAAAACCATTTACAAAACTACCCGTTTCATTTTTGGATTGAGAAAGTGCATGATGATCCATGCAAGCAAATAAGCACAACCGCAAAAAATAAATATCAGGTTGTAGCCCGCAGTTTTATCTCCGGCAGTTTTAAAGTAATCAAGAATATTACCCACCAGCAATGGGAATAAAATGCCGCCTACAGAACCCGCCATTCCACCAATACCTATAACCGAACTGATGGCTTTTTTGGGGAACATATCCGAAGCTGTTGTAAAGATATTTGCACTCCAAGCCTGATGGGCTGCAGCGGCAAGACTTATTAACGCAACAGCTACCCACATATTGGTTGCATACTGCGCAGTAACCACCGGCAACACGCACAAAGCGAAAATAAACATAGCAGTTTTGCGGGCTTTGTAGGCCGTCCAACCACGGCTGATAAAGTACGATGAAAGATAGCCACCACCAATGCTTCCAACAGTTGTAGCCGTATAAACAATTACCAGCGGCCAGCCCGGCTTTTTAAGGTCTAAATGAAAAGTTCCGCTGAAATAATCGGGCAGCCAAAGCAGAAAAAACCACCACACAGGATCGGTTAAAAACTTGCCAATAATAAAGGTCCATGTTTGCCTGATGCGAAACAGTTTTGCCCAGCTTGCGGGTTTTACATCCTGCATTTCTGCTTGCTCATCTTCATCGCTGTATATATGTTCGAGCTCGGTGCTGCTTACCCGTTTATGCTTTTGGGGAACTTCGTAAAAAATGACCCAGAAAATAAGCCATATAAAACCCAATGCTCCGGTAATAATAAATGCCTCCTGCCACCCATAAGCTCCTAAAATCCAGGGGACCATAATTGGCGCAATTACTGCACCGATGTTTGCGCCTGAATTAAAAATACCCGTAGCCAGCGCCCTCTCCTTTTTGGGAAACCACTCTGTTACCGACTTAATAGCTGCAGGAAAATTACCCGATTCACCAAGCCCCAAACCAATACGTGCCATCGTAAAACCAAAAGTAGATTTTGCAGCAGCATGCAACATACCGGCAATACTCCAGATAATAATAGAAATGGTGTAGCCCAGCTTGGTGCCAATTCTGTCAATAATTTTTCCAAAGGTTAAAAGGCCAACTGCGTAGGATGCCTGAAAGGCCATCGCTATATAACCATAATCTTTTTCGTTCCAGTTGAAAGCCTGTTCCAGTGTAGGTTTCAGGTAACCGATCACCTGCCGGTCGAGGTAATTAATGGAGGTTGCAAAAAACAGTAAAGCCACTACTACCCACCTGTATTTTGTTATGGCTTGCTGTTGCATTTGCAGAATTTTTTTTGGCCAAACAGTTGTATTTCAATTAAACATCGTTGCGTCGCACTCTTGTACTGCACCGTGCAATGGAGCAAATACATTTAGACGCTTCTAATCGTGTTCACTATTTGCAGCGATTGTTTAGTTAAGGCTTCAATTGCATCGTAGTTGTGTTGCTCCAATAAGTTTTTGCTGATAAGCTTACTGCCTAAACCAACAGCACAAGCCCCGCTATTGAACCAGCCACGCATATTTTCTTCGGTTACTTCCACGCCGCCTGTTATAATAAAATCCAACCCTGGAAATACCGGCTTTACGGCTTCAATAAAACCGGTACCGAGTACATTGCCGGGAAAAAGTTTTATCATATTGCAACCGGCTGAGGCTGCTACGTTTATTTCAGAAGGCGTCATACAACCTGGTATCCATAAAACTTTTTGCATATAAGCTACATCGCACACACCGCTGTCGAAAATGGGACTAACCAGCAGGTCTGCGCCAGCCTCTAAAAACTCAGAAGCATCATTGGCCGTTTTTATGGTGCCAATACCCAGCAAAAGGTCTGGCATACTATGGTCTCTCTCCTTAACCAGGATATTAAAATTCACCAATGCCTGCGGGCCACGGTTGGTAAACTCGATTACTCTAATTCCGGCATTGTACAAGGTTTTTACGATAATTCTACAAACCGCTTCGTCATCATGATAAAATAAAGGCAATATCCCCTGTTCCTTAATTTTTGATACACAATATTGTTCTGTTTGCATATTATTTTATTAATGCCTGTACCTGTTCAACTGTTTGTTTTGTAAAATCACCCTTCTCCTGAAACTTAGCGGCAGCAGCCGCAGCAGCAAAATTGATTACATTTTGGGATTGATGCCTATTGATTAACCCGTAGATTAAGCCAGCCATAAAACAGTCGCCGCTGCCAACTTTATCTACTACTGTCTCTGTATAAAATTCAGACGATACATATTGCCTGTCTATCTTTTCAAGGGCGGCAAAATATTTTATACCTTCTCCCGAATCGAACCTAAAAGTATTGGCAACCGTTTTACATTTTGGAAATTGGTTCATTATATTCCTTCCTGTTTCAAATGCATGCTCAAGGTAAGCCGCTTTACTTTTTTTAAAATGAATATTTTCATCAAGCGGGGTTCCCAAAAGACTGTTTGCACTCCAGATATTCCCCATTATTACATCACAGCACTGTACCAATTCTGGCATAATTTCAACAGGTTGTTTGCCATATTGCCAAAGTTTGGAACGGTAGTTAAGATCAACAGAAACCGTTAGATTGTTTTTAATAGCTGCATAAAGCGCTTCCTTGCAAACTACTGCTGCGTCTGTATTTAACGCCGGGCTTATGGCGCTGAAGTGAAACCACTCTGCATCTTTTAGCAGCATATCCCAATTAATTGTGCCTGGCTTTAATTCACTGAAAGACGAATGGGCCCGATCATAAATAACACTTGTATTTTTCAGGTCGGCCCCCTGTGGCAAATAATAGCTGCCAATACGGTTACCCGAAAAATGAACAGGTGATATATCAAGATTATTTTTGGAGAGATATTCCATAATTTCTTTTGATAAATAATTATCGGGCACTGCTGAAAAATACTGCACAGGCATATTCCATTTTGCCAGTGCGTTTGCTACATTCAGTTCCGCACCACCAATATAAACCGGCATTACCGCATGCCGTATCCATTCCCCGCTTAAAAAAGGTGACATACGCAGCAACAATTCTCCGAAACAGAATATTTTTTTCATCAGTATTCACCGAAACTATAAATTATTTTCATCGGTTCTTTATTTATTCTGTTTTTTCATTTACCAAACTCTATTGCTACTATTTAACTTTGTTGCGTCGCACTCTTGTGCGCTTTGTCCACTGCGGACCGCTTATCGGCCACCGATGGCTCTTTACGGTAACTGTGAATTGCTGACCTCTATTCTTTAGTACAAGAGTGCGACGCAAGGAACGATGATAGTAGCAATGAAGACTGGCTCAAAATATAAGAATGATTTTTATGAATTATCATTTGAAATAAGGAACAAAAATTAAATAAGAGAAAAGTTCTTATTTTCAGGCAATTAATAAACAGAAAAACCGGTTAAAATATGACAGCTTTTTTGATACTGAAACTTGTTATTTATTCAGGCCTGCTTGCCTTTTTAAGCTATTACTTTGTTTACAAAACAATTACGAAACTGGCGGAACGAAGAAGGATAAAAACAGATGGAGAGTCTGTTCAGGCGCTTGTTACCGATTATAAAACACTTAAAGATTCGGCCGGCGCTCACCGCTACTATCCAATATTGCAATACACAACTAAAAACGGTGAAAATATAACGGTACAATCAAAAAAAGAACGGGCCCGGAAATACGAAATTGGTAAACAGCTTTCTATATATTACCTACCCGAAAACCCAACTGAGTTTTATATTGATGGTCTGTTACCCTATATTAAAATAACCAGTATTGTGCTTGGTTTTTCTGCCTCATGCCTTATGCTGTTCGAGATATTTAAGATGCTGCGGAAAATGTTCTAATTTTTTTATTGTAGATATTAATTTAAAAAATTACTCAGTTGCATCGATAATGCTTTTAAGAAATTCATTTTCGTTAAAGGATTTATCGAGGGTTAAGCCCAACCGAACGACGACTAATTTTTTTGAAGGAATAATATAAATGTTTTCGAATGCATACCCATCGCAATAGTACATATCTGCGGGAACATCGGGGTAAATGGCCTTTGAAGGATTGGCTGCATCAAAGCCGTTAAGCCAGAACTGGTAACCGTATTCTTTGGTTTTATTAGAAGCTGGCGCAGTAGCAGTTTGCAGTACCCAGCCTTCAGGTAAAATTCGTTCAGCATTGAACACACCATCGTTATAATAAAGCAAGCCAAACCTTGCATAGTCCCTTGCCGTAGCCATTATGTAAGAAGATCCAACATAAGTACCCGAAGCATCCGGTTCGAAGAATGCGCTATACATGCCAAGCTTGTTAAACAATGCATTTGCAGGATAACCAGCGTAGTCCTTCTCTCCCACTGTTTGCCTAATGATGCGTGATATAATATTGGTGTTTCCACTGGTATAATTGAAAACCGTTGCTGGAGGATGAGCAAGTTTATGGCCCGCAGCGAATGCAGCCATATCGTCTTCTTTATAAAGCATATTGGTTACATCACTTGCGCCAGTATAGTCTTCTTTAAAATCGAGACCGCTTTGCTGTTGTAATAAATTTTCCAGGGTTATATTATGCCGTGGATCTTTTTCATCGCTCCACTCTGGCACGGGTGCAGGTTTTGTAACATCAAGTTTGCCTTGCTTTACAAGCGTACCTACCAATGCCGCGGTAAAACTCTTTGCCATGCTCCAGCCATACATTGGCATGTCTTTATTAAAACCCGGCGCATATTTTTCTGCTACCAGTTGCCCATCGTATAACACTACTATAGCACGCGTTCTTACTTTTTTATTTGCAAATGGCTCTCCAAAAGCTTTATCAACTGCATACAATAATTTTTCTTTATTTACAACGGATGGAAAAGAATCGGGCAGCTTATCGCCCATTGGCCACGGAATAGTATCTGTATTTAAAGCTGGGTGTGGAGGAATATTAAAAACCTGTGATCGCAGTTCAGCTTCGCTGACATCGTTGATCAATGTTGCACCAATACCTTTTCTGTAAATGGCTTTCTTCTTTGCCATTCCCCAAACGGAGCCTGTTACAGAAGAGTCTTTCATGTCAACTTTATAAGTCGCCAGCGTAAATGGAAAATCACCCAATTCATTTTTTTCAAGATATTCCTTATCCATACCTGAAGCGAATATGCAGGTACACATTTGTTTTGCTCCGTAGCCACTGATAATTGGAAATGATACATAAGCATAATGTACCGCCCATGCAAGAGTTATAAAAACTATTATTAACATAGAACGTTTAATTATTTTTTTCAAGACTTAATATTTTACAGTTTGAAAAAATTAAGGCGGTTCGGCATTTTGCTGAATAGAATTGCTGACGTACAAGGGTGCGACGCAAGTAAAGCTTCATAGTAATTCTTTTGCCCGGCTCAAAAAAAATATTTCTACTGCTTTGCCAGTTTACTTTTTTTGTACCCGTACGAAAAATAAAAAACCAAGCCTATTGCAAGCCAACTGCTAAACCATGCCCAGTTAGAACCACTCATACCGGTAAGCAAATACAAGCAGGTACTTAAACCAAGCAATGGAATTAAAGAGAAGTTTTTTAGATAGGTTGCAATGGACATAAGTATCATAACAATCCAGAAAATAATGGTTGAAATGTTGAGTGATGCATTGCCTTCGTTTACATTGAAAAGGTTGGAAACATAATTCTTATCGTACAAAAGCAAACTGGATAAAGCGGCTATAATAATCAATGGAAAAATCAATTTTGCATTGATATAGGGTATGTTGAATTTTCCTGCTACTTTTTCTTTCCTCGGTATAAGCAACACACCACCACAAACAAGTACAAATGCAAATAAAGTAGCGATGCTTGTAAAGTCGAGCACAAAAACTTTATCAGTAAAAAGAATGGGCACACCTACCAGTAAGCCGGTAATGATTGTAGAAAAAGAGGGTGTTTGAAATTTAGGATGTATGCGCTGAAATGCAGGTGGCAGAAGGCCATCACGGCTCATGCTCATCCAGATACGTGGCTGGCCCATTTGAAAAACAAGCAATACACTCGTCATGGCAACTACTGCTGCAATGGAAACGAGGAACTGCATCCAGCCTACATTTTTTACTTCGAAAATTTTTGCAAGTGGGTCGCCAACGCCGTCAAAAAGCCTGTAATCGAGTACACCGGTAAGCACCAAGGTAAGCAGTATATAAACTACGGTACAAATTACTAAGGAGAGTATCATACTTCGTGGCAGATCGCGTTGTGGGTTCTTACTTTCTTCTGCCATAACGCTGATTGCATCGAAGCCTATATAGGCAAAGAATACTCCACTCACCGCAGTCATTACTCCACTAAAGCCATTGGGCATAAATGAAGGAATTCCCTGATCGTTTATCGGGTGCCAGTTGTCAACATTTACATATCCCGCACCTACTGCAATAACTAATGTTACAATGCAGAGTTTTAAGATCACCATTACATTACTAAAATTCCTCGACTCTTTTACACCTGTATAAACGAGCATCGTTATAAGCACATTAATTACCAGCGCAGGCAGATCGAAAATAATTCTAAGGCTGCCTATTACAGGAGCGTGGTTCCATGCATTCGTCAATTCTGCATTGGGCGAGTTATTGGCAAATGCCTTCTTTGCTTCCATATAACTGCACGAAAGATATTCGGGCATATTTACACCAACACGGTGCAGGAAAGAGGTAAAATAATCACTCCAGGAAAAAGCCACATAAATATTACCAATTGAATATTCCATAATAAGCGCCCACCCAATAACCCACGCAAAAAGTTCACCAAACGATGCATACGCATAAGTGTAAGCGCTGCCCGCAACCGGAATGCGGCTGGCAAATTCTGCATAGCACAAAGCAGTAAAACCACAGGCAACGGCGCAAATAATAAACAGGTACACAACGCCGGGCCCCCCTTTAAAACAAGCCTCACCCAAACTGCTGAAACTTCCTGCACCAATAATTGCGGCAATGCCAAAAAAAGTAAGGTCTTTCAAGGTAAGCACCCGTTTTAATCCGCCGCCGTTATGCCCATCAGCTTCCATTGTTGCCGCGTCTCTTAGTATTTTATCAATATTCTTGGTACGAAAAAGTGAGTTACTCATGCCTGTAGGTTTGGTAAAAAAAGTTAAAGTAGTAAAATTTATTGAAACAATTTATTTCTTATCAACTGAGAAAGAAAGAGAAATTTTTTTGAAGCGGGCGTTCACTTCAATGATTGAGCATTGTTGCGTCGCACTACGTTTATCGGTTGGAGCTCTGTTCGGCTTTTCCTGCATGGGGTATTAAAATACAAATCCATCAACCAAAATTAAAATTTCCCGGGCCATAAGTTACAACCCCCATTTTTATGCAATAAACCTATCTTTTGCTATTTGGCTTTTTGAAAGTATTTTTGCGCCCAAATTTTGTTTTATAAATTTAACCATTCAACTCAATTAATTTTTATGGCATACGATGTAATAGTACTTGGCAGTGGCCCGGGTGGATATCCTGCAGCAATACGGGCCTCGCAACTTGGTCTTTCAGTTGCAATTATTGAGAAAGAAAGTTTAGGGGGCGTTTGTCTTAACTGGGGTTGTATACCTACAAAAGCACTATTAAAAAGTGCACAGGTTTATGAGTATATGAAACACAGTGCTAACTATGGTATTAATGCTGCAAGTGTTCAGCACGACTTTGCAGCTGTTGTTAAACGAAGCCGCGGAGTAGCAGATAAAATGAGCAAAGGCGTTCAGTTTCTCATGAAGAAAAATAAGATTGATGTTGTAATGGGGTACGGAAAAATAAAAGCCAGTGGGCAGATTGAGGTTGCAACAGCAGATGGTTCAAAAAAAATAATAGAAGGCAAATACATAATTATTGCAACCGGTGGCCGCACTCGGGAATTACCAAATCTTAAGCAGGATGGAAAAAAAGTTATTGGTTACCGTGAAGCGATGGTTCTGCCGCAGCAGCCAAAAAGTATGATAATAGTTGGCAGTGGTGCTATTGGAGTAGAGTTTGCCTATTTCTACAACAGCATGGGAACAAAAGTGAATATTGTGGAATTTATGCCTCGCATAGTGCCAGTTGAAGATGAAGACATTTCTAAAGAGTTAGAAAAACAATATAAAAAACTGGGCATTGATATAATGACAAGTGCTAACGTAGAAAGCCTCGATACGAGTGGTGTAGGCGTTAAAGCCCTTATTAAAAAACAAGATGGCACCACCGTAACCCTTGAAGCTGAAATTGTGTTAAGTGCAGTTGGAGTAGTTGCAAATATTGAAAACATAGGGTTGGAAGAAAACAGCATTAAAACTGACCGGGGACGGATTATTGTAGATAAATATTTTCAAACAAATGTGCCTGGCATTTTTGCAATTGGCGATTGCACTCCTAACCAGGCATTGGCGCATAAGGCAAGTAAAGAAGGTATAAATGCAGCCGAATATATTGCGTACCTCGAAAAGAAAAATAATCACCAACCTGAAGCCATAGACTATTCAAATGTACCTGGCTGTACTTATTGTACACCGGAAATAGCCAGCGTAGGATATACAGAGAAAGGCGCCAAAGAAGCCGGGTACGAAATTAAAGTGGGTAAATTTCCATTTATGGCGAGTGGAAAAGCAAGTGCAGCCGGCAACACAGATGGCTTTGTAAAAGTAATTTATGATGCAAAATATGGTGAATTCTTAGGGTGCCATATGATTGGCACAAACGTTACTGAAATTATTGCGGAAGCTGTAGTTGCCCGTAAATTGGAAACAACCGCACATGAAATACTGAATGCCATACATCCTCACCCCACAATGAGCGAAGGATTGAAAGAAGCGACTGCCGCGGCTTACGGAGAGGCAATTGACATTTAGATACTGGATATTATCTTGTGTTTGATTTTAAAAAAATACAGGAAAAATACTGCTGCAAACAATTCAAACAAAAAAAGGCAGGTTGGCATGGTTTTAGCCAATGGGCAATTAAATCTTTAACCAAATTAACACAAATGAAAAGAAATATTACGGTCCTGCTTTGCCTTGTATTGGCAACTGGCACTTTTGCGCAAACCACAATTAAACCAAAATCATCGATCGGTTTTAGTTTTGGTTTTGGTGATTTTAAAACACCACAGGAAATTAAAGCTACATCATTAAATACGACTCTTAAAAACGGAGAATGGAATGATGTACTAAAAAGAATGGGCCCGGCATTTACTGTTCAGTACTGGAGAGGTCTTACTCCGCACATCGATCTGTCGGGTACGTATTCGGGCATTTTTCTTCAGAATATGCCTCCCTCATTCCCTGATCCTGATGCTAAATATTACCAAGCACTTGAAGCTGCCTTTAATATCAAAATGCTGAAAGAGTCTGCAGTTATTAACCCATTTCTTACGTTGGGTGTAGGTGGCTATAATTACCATAATAGTTATGGCGTTCAGCTTCCTGCCGGCTTAGGTCTGCAATTTAACCCTTTTCACAATGAGGCAAATTTGCTTTTACAGGCTCAATATAAAGTAAAGATTAGTGACAAGGAAACCAATCATTTACTTTATTCATTTGGTTTACTTGTTCCGGTTAGTAAAGCCAAAGAAGTAGTGAAAGTGGCTCCGCCACCACCACCGCCACCGGCTGATACTGACGGAGACGGAATTATTGATGCTCAGGATAAGTGCCCCAACGTGGCTGGTCTTGCAAAATATGATGGTTGTCCGATCCCAGATACCGATGGGGACGGCATTAATGACGAAATGGATAAATGCCCCACTGTTGCCGGCCTTCCTAAATACGATGGCTGCCCAATACCCGATACAGATGGAGACGGAATTAATGATGAACAGGATAAATGCCCCACTGTTGCCGGTTTGGCAAGATATGATGGTTGCCCCATACCTGATACTGATGGCGATGGCATAAACGATGAGGAAGATAAATGCCCTAATCTTGCAGGTGTGAAAGAAAATGAAGGCTGCCCTGTTATCGACGTTAAAATTGTAGAAAGAATAAATTACGCAGCTAAAAATATATATTTTATTACAGGCAGCTATAAGCTTTCAACAAAATCGAATGCTGCATTAAATGAAGTAGTGAAAGTACTCAATGACAACCCTGAACTTATGGTTGATATTGACGGTCACACAGATAATGTAGGTAAAGATGAAATGAATCAAACACTTAGCGATAACCGTGCTGCTTCTGTAAAAGAATATTTTGTGAAGAAAGGAATTGCAGAAGCCCGATTAACTTCGAAAGGTTATGGAGAAACAAAACCAATAGCAGACAACAATACAGCTGCCGGCAGAACCAAGAATCGCCGTGTGGAACTTACAGTAAGAAACCATTAGTCCTTTCCTAAAGTAGAAAAAAATGGATGGTAAAGAAATTTACCATCCATTTTTTATTGCGCAATATCCATTATTTATCCGTGCTGCATTCGTTTTGGCATCACGTGCCAGGTTGCACTTTCGTACCTTTTATAATTATATAGCGGAAACCAAAAACTTTCCTATTGGCTAAAACCTATACCAAGACACTTTGCATAATTGCTGAAAAGAATAATTGTAACAACGGCAAATGCCCAATACTGAAACTTGAGTACAAGAGTGCGACGCAACAAAGCCAAATGAAAGAAAAAAAAGCCGGGCCAATAAAACTTTCCTTTGTTCTGGCTTTAAAAAAAGGGGTGCCCGATTTATATTTTGATTAGCTTAGAGCAATTCTTTTAATTCAAAAAAAATAAGCACATGGCAAAAGCTAAAGCAAAAAAAACAAAGACCCCAAAGAAATCTGCACCGGCCACTGGCATGGTGGTTAAAAGTACGGTGGCTCCTACTTATGGAAAAGCCTCTTCCTTTATAGCCAACAAAAATTTCTCCTCAGCGAAAAAAGGCGGTATAACAAGTACACCAAGAAAAGCAAAATAAATACTGCCATTACAATGCACCTGATTATTGAAGAAAGCTACCATAGCCTGAGCCAGCGTGTTGCAAAAGACATGATAGCTACATTGCAACAATATCAAAAGCCTTTGCTTTGCCCGGCTACAGGCCACACTACCATTGGTTTGTATAAGGAACTGGTAAAGCAGTGCCTGCAGCAGGATGCGGTTTCTGCCGAATGGAATTTTGTTGGTCTCGACGAATGGAAAGGCCTTAATGAGCACCATGATGGAAGTTGTAAACGGGCATTGAATGCTCAGCTGTTTGGTCCTCTAAAAGTAAATGCGGAACGCATTTGTTTTTTCGATGGCTGCGCAGAAAACCTTGTTGCCGAGTGTGCCCGTATAGAAAATTTTATAAGGCGGTTTGGCACAATAGACCTCTCTGTGTTGGGGCTTGGCCTTAACGGCCATGTAGGTATGAACGAGCCCGGCTCCACCCCGTTCGAGCGTTCCCATATATCTGCGCTCGATACACAAACGCAACAGGTTTCTCAAAAATATTTTAGTGATAAAAAACTTGTTTCGCAGGGCATAACCCTTGGTCTGGGAACACTACTCGATTCAAAACATATTTTTCTTGTTGTTAACGGCAGCCACAAAGCTGAAATTATTAAAAAAGTAATTGAAGGCGATATTACAAAACAGTTGCCGGCAAGCCTTTTGCGCAATCATAAAAACTTTACCATCTACCTCGATGAAGACGCCGCGTCGCAGCTGAAAGTATAACGAACTTTTACTAAAAATAGGTTTCAAAAAATGGGCGAAAACAGAACTACAGTATTACTTTTCTAATAAAAAAGATAAATACAATCATGTACCCGGCTACAGAATTGCTATTATAATTTGGTTGCGTCGCACTCTTGTACAGTTAGAAGCGACAGCAGCTTTTATTTAAGCGTAGTTTAAAAAAAAAGACCTAAACGGCTTTTGAGATGATTTATAAAACTCGTAAACTAATAGAACAGTATGAATATTATTAAGTAGTATATAGCATCCTTAGATACACCAGTTCAAAATCTATTAAAGCAAATTTATTCAGCAATAAAGGAGGTTTCACCCGAAGCAGAAGAAGGTATGGCGTATGGCGTATGGTATGCCGGCATTCAAAACAAACGGAAAACCATTGGTTTATGTTGCTTCCTTTAAAAATCATATTGGCTTTTATGCCACACCCGGCGGGCATACTGTATTTGCAGAGGAACTTTCAAAATACAAAAAGGGAAAAGGCTCTGTTCAGTTTCCCATATGCGAGCCTTTGCCATTGCCGATGATAAAACGAATTGTTGCATTCCGGCGAAAGCATAATTCAGACAAAGTAAAAAATTAGCTTGCAGGCAGGGCTGCTTAAAGTTAACAAAAAAAAATTCACTCTTATCTACACGTTCAGTAAAGCTGAATATGGACATTCCTTTACAGGAGTCCGGCCTGGGCAGGTAAAAAAGCTGCCATAAAAAAAGTCGACCGGGCACCAAAATATCTTCCGGTTATTTTACTTTTTTAAACATGACCAGGTAAGTAGGAAAATGGTCGCTGTAGCCACCACGGTAAGTATTGCCATCCCAGGTACGCATCGGGTAACCTTTGTATTTACCTATATTTTCTATAAGAAATTCCTCGTTAAAAATGTGTTGCTTATAAAAAAAGAAGCCAGGCTGGTCCTTACTAAGCCACGACTGGCTGATGATTATCTGGTCGAACAAACCCCATGCATCCTGGTAGGCAAGTGTGCCGATACCTTTTTTATACATATCAACCCAGGGATTGTAAAAACCACCGGGCTTTACTTTCGCAGAATCGCCCTTTGCGCCTATTACTTTAGTTAGGGATGGGCTTATCGGATCATCATTCAGGTCACCCATCATAATTATTTTAGCGTTGGGTTCCAGCTGTTGAATTGAGTCCATAAAATTTTTATTTACCATAGCGGCGGCGGCCCTCGCTGGTGCGCTGCGTTCCTCTCCACCCAGGCGACTGGGCCAGTGATTTACAAAAACATGTATTTCTTCGCCATTAAGTTTACCCTTTACCCAAAGCACATCCCTGGTTAAAAATGAGCTCTTTGAACCATATGGCAGTTTTACGAATAACTTTCTGCTGTCTTCCACCGTAAAATATTTGGGGTTATAAAGTAGGCCAACATCCACCCCACGTAAATCTCTGGAATCGTAATGCACGTAATGGTAATTCCTTGCTTTTATTAGCGGACTGCTTATCAAATCGTTAAGAACAGTGTCGTTTTCTATTTCGGCAACACCCAGTATCGCAGGTCCATCAGGGTTTACATCGGTTCCTATTTTGGAAATAACGCTAGCAAGATGTTCAACTTTATTCAGGTAAATTTTACTGTTGTAATTCTTATCTCCTTTGGGCGTAAATTCATCATCATTTACAATAGGGTTATCAACTGTATCGTAAAAGTTTTCCAGATTGTAAAAAGCTACCACTGCCACTTTATATTGTTTTTTCTGAGCAGAGGAGGTTAAAAAACAAAGGAACAAAAAGCAGAAAGCAATAAGTAATTTCATAACAGAATTGTTGGGGCAAACATACAACAGTGTTTGCGCAGTTAGATTAAGAAACAATTATAATTAATTAATTAATCCTGAGATAAAACGAACATCGCTACTTTTGTCGCCGACCAAAAATTTCTTATGCGAAAATTGATACTTTTGTTGGTTGCTTTCTGTGCGTTTTCTACCTCCAATGCACAGAATCCAACACAAACAAATCCCAGAATAGATTCTGTTGCAAGATTCGATTCCACAATACTTGATGACATTAAAGACAATGTACTGGACAATATTCCGGTAATTTCACTGGACGACAATGATCAATCAGATGGAAGTTCCCAAAATATTTCTTCCATACTTACCGCAGGCCGCGACCCGTTCTTGTCTGCGGCTGCGTTTAATTTCAGCGCATCCCGTTTCAGGATAAGAGGGTATGATGGCGATATGTCGGGCACTTACATGAATGGCATACCGATGGACAACCTTGACAATGGGTTTACTCCTTATGGGTTGTGGGGTGGGCTTAATGATGTAATGCGTAACAGGGATGTTTCGATGGGCCTGCGCTACAACACATTTGCATTCGGAGATATTGGCATTACAACAAGTCTTGATTCCCGTGCAAGCAAACAACGAAAAACAACCAGTTTCAGTTATGCTAACAGCAACAGAAGTTACGATCACCGCTGGATGCTTACACACAGTACAGGTATAAGTAAAAAGGGTTGGGCTTTTACACTGTCTGGCAGCCGCCGCTGGGCAGATGAAGGGTATGTATCAGGCACTTATTACGATGGATGGAGTTATTTTGTTGGAGCAGACAAACGTATAGGGCAAAAACATCTGCTGTCACTAGTTGCCTTCGGCACACCCACTGAAAACGGCAGACAAGGGCCGGCGGTTACTGAAATGATGGATTTAGCAGGCACCCATTACTATAATCCCTACTGGGGCTTCCAAAACGGTAAGAAAAGAAATGCCAATATTGGCAAAAGTTTTCAGCCTGTTTTTATACTTACACACGACTACCGTATCAATAACAACACATCGGTTATTTCAGCTGCAGGATTTTCTACAGGAAAAAGAAGCACCTCAGGAATGGATTGGTATAATGCCCCTGATCCAAGGCCGGACTACTACCGCTACCTCCCAAGCTATCAAACCGATCCTTACCAAAAAGATCAGGTTACAGCACTTCTGCAAAATAATGAGGCAGCAAGGCAACTTGACTGGCAAAATTTTTATGATGTAAACCGTGATCATACTGCTACGGTACAAAATGCCAACGGCATTCAAGATAACAGCGTTACCGGTCACCGATCCCTTTATATAGTGCAGGACCGCGTTACAAATACACAAAAATTCAATTTTAACTCGGTAGTCAATACACGCCTCAGCAACCACGCAGATTTTACAGGGGGCGTTTCTTATCAGTGGCAGCGTAATAACTATTATCAGAAGGTAGAAGATTTGCTGGGTGGAGAGTTTTATGTAGATATCAATCAGTTTGCTGAAAGAGATTTTCCGAATGACAACAGTGCTGCTCAAAACGATTTAAACAACCCCAACCGCATTGTAAAAACGGGCGACAAATATGGTTATAACTATGATGTTGATGTTTCCAAAATTGCTGCCTGGTGGCAGACTGTTTTCAAATATAACCGTGTTGATTTCTTTCTTTCTACAGAATTTTCCCAGAATAAATTCTGGCGTGTAGGTAATGTAAGAAACGGCTTATTCCCCAACAATTCTTATGGCAAATCAAGCATAAATAATTTCATCAATTATTCAGCGAAAGCGGGTGTTACTTACAAATTAAACGGAAGAAATTATTTTTACTTAAACGGAGCAATCATTACAAGGCCACCTTATTTCGAGAATTCTTACATATCCGCCCGTACAAGGGATAATATTCAGGAAGGCCTAAAAAGCGAAACCATCCAATCTGTGGAAGGTGGTTACGTGCTGAATGCCCCTAAACTAAAACTAAGATTAAGTGGCTATTACACCAGTTTTCAGGATGGATTTAACGTGCTTAGCTTCTACCACGAAACCTACCGTAATTTTGTGAACTACGCCGTAAGCAATATCGATAAAATACACTTTGGCGGCGAGTTTGGTTTTGAAGCTAAAGTTTTACGAAACGTTACTCTAACCGGCGCAGCAGCCGTTGGACGTTACTATTACAATAGCCGCCAAAATGCCTCTGTAACGCTCGACAATACTACCGAAGTGGTCGAAAATCAGGTAGTATACTCTGAGAACTTTCGTGTTGCCGCCACCCCACAGGAAGCGTCTAGCCTTGGCGTTTCTTACCGGTCTCCAAAGTTCTGGTTCGTAAGTTTAACAGGTAATTATTTTAACCAGACCTGGCTAGACTTTAACCCCATCCGCAGAACCTATTCTGCAGTGCAGGGATTAGATCCAAAAAGTACAGAATGGCGCGATATCATTGATCAAACAAAATTCAATTCTCAATACACGATCGATTTCTTTGCCGGCTATTCCTACAAATTACCAAAATCTGTAAACCCGAAAAGGGCAACTTTTCTGGTATTAAATGCAGGTATAAATAATTTGCTCAACAATAAAGATCTTATAACCGGTGGCTACGAACAGCTGCGCTTCGATTTCGATACACGTAATCCAAACCAGTTTCCGCCCAAATTATATTATGCTTATGGCCTCAATTATTTTATAAGCCTTACCATACGTTATTAATAATATACAATTAACAGCAAAAATTATGGGCCGGGCTGCAGTACAAAAATTAAACTTCGTTGCGTCGCACTCTTCAGCGCTTTGTTCAATACTCAACAGCAAAATACAACTGCTGGCGCTGTCACCAGCAAGGTTGATCGAGGCTTGAAAAGTACAAGAGTGCGACGCAACGATGATGCCATAAAAACAAATGCCGGGTTCAAAAGAAAAACGACTGAAAAATTTAATAAGTAACAAGCAAATAAGAGACATGAAAAATAGAAGATCATTTACATTTTTAGCCTTGCTTACAGCAATAGCAGTAACGAGCCTTATAATGGTGTCGTGTAATAAAAAATTCGACGAACCCCCAGGCTATATTGGCCCCGATATTACCCCCACAATGACAATAGGTGAGCTCAAAGCACTGCACACAACTGGCGGTATTGAACTAATTACTGCCAATGAAATAATCAGCGGTATTGTAGTGGCTGATGACCAGAGTGGCAACTTCTATAAAACAATTGATATACAGGATGCCACCGGTGGCATACAGCTAAAACTGGATGCCTACGACCTATACACGCAATACCCCGTTGGAAGGCAAGTTTTTGTAAGTGTAAAAGGCCTTTATCTTGGCGATTATAACAAGCTGATACAGATAGGCGGCGGTATTGATGCAACTGTTTCACCAGCCCGGCTCGGCTATTTGGCAAGTGCTCTTTTTGATCAGTATATAACCAAAGGAAGCCTTGACAACATTGTTACCCCAAAAGTTGTAAAAGTCGCCGACCTCAATGATACTTATCAAAGCATGCTAATACAGCTTGATAATTTTGAATTTTCGACAACCGATACTGCTAAAACATTTGCGGACGTTTCACTAACCACTTCTGCTTTAAACTATACCATAAAAAGTTGTGCAGGTGAAAGTATTATACTGCGCAACAGCAGCTATGCAGATTTTGCCGGTTATGGTTTACCAAACGGCAATGGCAGCATACTGGCCATTTACACCGTTTTTGGTTCTACCAAACAGCTAAATATACGCGACTCATCAGACGTTAAATTTTACAATACAAGGTGTGCAGGTGGTGGCGGAACAGGCGGTGGCGGCACGGGTACCACCATTAGCATTAGCGACTTGAGAAACCTTTGGGTTGGCAGCGATGTGGCGCTTGGTTCAAATAACATTAAAGGCATTGTAATTTCTGATGCGGCCGCCAAAAATGTTGGCGCCGGTACCATTATTTTACAGGATGGCAACAGAGGCATAAACTTATACTTTGGAAGCAGTGCAGCAACCAGTAATTTTTTAATTGGCGACTCTATACTGGTTGATGTAACCGGCGGTACTTTAAAAAGTTACAACGGTTCGCTCGAAGTTGTGCTTTCGTCTTCAGCACTTCCCAATGTAAAACTGGGCACAGGAATAAATGTTACGCCACTGCTTTTAAACATAAGCCAGATAAATGCTCAGTTACCTGCTATTGAATATACAATGGTAAAAATTGTTAGTGCCACAGCAAGCGGCAATGCAACTTATGGCGGCAATAACACTTTAACCGATGCTTCCGGCAACTTGACTTTATATACCAAGTCAGGAACTGCAGCAGCTACTTTTGCAAATGATGCATTACCTGCAGGTTCAAATACATGGACGGGCTTCTGCAACATGTTCAATACTACCAAAGAATTCCAGATACGCAATACCAGCGATGTAGTTGCCGATGGCTCAGGTGGCGGCGGCGGCGGCGGTGGTGGCACCGGCACAGCCGACCTTTATTTTTCAGAATATGTAGAAGGCTCTTCCAATAACAAATACTTAGAAATTTATAACGGCGGTTCAGCAGATGCTGATCTTTCTAAATACGGTATAAAATTGTATGTTAACGGTCAAACTACAGAAAGCAGTAGCGCAACACTTAGTGTGTTAACCGGGTTGGCCACATTACCTGCCGGCGGGGTAATTGTATTAAAAAATTCAGGTGCGGCGCTAACTTTACCAACGGGTGTAAACGCTATTAGTTCCGGTGTTTGCGGCTTTAACGGAAACGATGCATTAACCCTTGAAAAAGACGGAAATGTGATAGATGTTTTTGGTTTGGTGGGTAATGACCCATCTACGGGTTGGGTAGTTTCAACAATTGCAGATGGAACAAAAGACCATACGGTTAGAAGAAAAAGTACAATAACGGCGGGTAATACTGACTGGAACACTTCTTCCAGCAATGAGTGGGATGTATTGTCAATAGACGATGTTTCAAATTTAGGAGCGAGATAATAAAATTTAAAGAGTTTACAGCAAACTCCGTCAGCTATTTGACGGGGTTTATTTTTTTTAGCCAATACAAATTATTGACCCGGCATTTGATACGTTGATCATCGTCCCTTGCGTCGCACTCTTTTACTGAGGAATAGGAATGAGCAGCGAACTACAAGCCGCGAGCTGTGAGCAACGAGCCATCAGCAATGAGCGGCTGGCTCCGACTTTCGAGACGTTGTGATTGCAATTAGTTATTGACTCGCCGCTTTTAGCTCGAAGCTCATAGCTCACAGCTCGGAGCTTGTTCATAAAAGTTCCGAAAGTACAAGCGTGCGACGCAACAGGCGATGCCATAAAAAAATATTGCCGGGCTCAAAAAAGAAATTAGCTTAATGAAAAAGCGATATATCTCAAAAATTTTCGCATAAAAAATACTACGACATTTGCATGCGAATGAGAGTAGTAATTACAGCAGCAACGGTAGGCGAATGGATGCCTGCTTTTCTGGAAATAGATAAACTTTACACAACTGAAAGCAGGCGTTTTAAAGTAAGTTTTCACCAGTCGGGCGTGGGCATGCTTTCAACCGCAGTTGCACTTACAAAATTAATTTTTGAAGAGCGGCCAGACCTTATTGTACAGATTGGTATTGGCGGCAGTTTTGATACCAGTTTGCCGCTGGGCGAAGTGGTGGTAATAAGCGAAGAAATTCTGGGCGATATGGGCGTACAGGAAGAGGGGAAATGGAGAGATATCTTTGATCTAAAATTAGAGAAAGCCAGTTATCCGCCTTTTGAAAAAAGAAAACTTCCCAACCATTTTTTAGAAAAGTTTAACCTGCTTGAACTGAAGGAAGTAACCGCCATTTCTGTAAACGAAATTACCACAGAAAAAGACCGCATATTACAGCTTCAAAAAAAATACGAACCCGTACTGGAAAGTATGGAAGGCGCAGCGCTGCATTATGTGTGCCGGGAAATGAATATTCCTTTTATTCAGATAAGGGCGGTGAGTAATTATATTGGCGAACGCAATAAAGAAAAATGGATGATTAAGGAAGCAATTGATAACCTGAACAAAACGATATTGAAATACGTTGAAGCATTATACAAACTTAGCTGATTGCCGATGGCTGTTAGCTGCAACTTACATACATGAAACTTACACTCGGATTTTCGCCATGCCCCAACGATACTTTTATTTTTGATGCGCTTGTCAATAACAAAATTGATACGGAAGGTTTATCATTCGATGTAGTGCTGGAAGATGTTCAAACGCTTAACCAGTGGGCTATACAGGGCAAGCTGGATATTTCGAAAATAAGTTACGGCGTATTACCACATTTGCTTAATGAATATATATTATTGAACAGCGGCGGCGCATTGGGTAAAGGTGTTGGGCCTTTGCTAATTGCACTCCCCAACTCCCAGAAGGGGCAATTGAAAAGGGAGGAAATTGAATCATTTATTAATAATTCAACTGTTGCAATTCCCGGGGAAAACACAACGGCTCACATGTTATTTTCTTTGGCTTTTCCTAAAGCTGCAAAAAAAGTATTCCGCGTATTTAATCAAATAGAAAATGCGGTGCTGAACGGTGAAGTGGATGCAGGTGTAATAATACATGAAAATAGGTTTACCTATCATTTGAAAGGCCTGCATAAACTGATGGATCTTGGGGAAAATTGGGAACAGAAAATGGGTGTTCCAATTCCGCTTGGAGGTATAGTGGCAAAGCGAAATTTACCGGATGTGCTGCTTAACCAAATTGAAAGGATTATAAGAAAAAGTGTTGAATATGCTTATGAAAACAATTATAAAGAATTAGCCGGATATGTAAAAAAACATTCGCAGGAAATGAGCGAAGCAGTTATGCGGCAGCATATTGATCTGTATGTAAATAACTATTCGATCGATCTTGGCGAAGCGGGGAAAAACGCGGTTTTAAAAATGCTCAAAATTTATCAGCAACTGCATCAAGAAACTATAATTAAATCCTCATACATTTTTCTGAATTAGGTATAAAATCAGGACGGTTTTAATGCCATGCTATAAACTTCCAGCGCTCTTTTTCGGGCCAGTTCGTGCTGTACCATCGGCCGCGGATATTCAAATGAATTAAGTTCCGGTACCCACTTATTTATATATTTTAAGTCTTTATCAAATTTCTCAGTTTGTAATTTAGGATTGAATATGCGGAAGTAAGGAGCCGCGTCGCAGCCGCTACCCGCAGCCCATTGCCAGCCTCCATTGTTGGCGGCAAAATCAAAATCAAGTAATTTTTGGGCAAAATAATTTTCGCCTCGGCGCCAGTCAATCAATAGATGTTTGGTAAGGAATGAGGCAACAATCATGCGCACCCTGTTGTGCATAAAACCTGTTGCATTTAGTTCCCGCATTCCCGCATCTACAATTGGGTAGCCTGTTTTTCCTTCGCACCATTTTTTAAAATCGTCCTCATCTTTACGCCAGGGAATAAGATCATATTCTTTTCTAAAAGCTGCCCCGCTGCTTATGTGTGGAAAATGCCAGAGAATCATCTGGTAAAAATCTCTCCATATCAACTCGTTTAAATAGGTTTCGTTTAAACCCATACTTTTTTTTGCCAGCTCCCTAATACTTACCGTACCAAAGCGAAGATGTACCCCCATTTTAGAGGTACCGTTTTCCAGTGCCGGAAAATTTCTGTTGGCCGTATATTTTTTTACGGTTTCTTCTTTCAATTGTTTTGATGGAAAAGGCTTATCAACTTCACTAAAACCCATGCTTTGCAGCGAAGGGATATTCACAGGTAATTGCTTATAAAAATTAAAAAAATATTTCTCTGATGGGTAGGATTTTAAATAAAAATCATTTAAAGCCAATTTCCATTTTCGGCTGTAGGGCGTAAACACGGTGTAAGGTTTTCCATCATCTTTAAGTACTTCATTTTTTTCAAAAATTACCTGGTCTTTAAATGTTTCAAACGCCGCTCCGCTTTCTCTTAATAAAGCTTCGGTTTCTTTATCACGGTCAATGGCATACTGTTCATAATCATGGTTGGTAAATACTTTTTCTATTTTATATTTTAAGAGAAGTTCTTTATAAACCTGTAGCGGATAACCATGGTAAACTTCTAAGCTGCTACCTTGCGCAGCAAGCTGGGCCTGCATTTCAAGCAAAGTAGCACGAATAAATTCTACCCTCCTGTCTGCCTTATCTTCAAGGTCGTTTAGAATGTTTTTATCAAAAATAAAAACAGGTAGTAACGTATTACCACTTTTAAGTGCGTGGTAAAGTGCTGCATTATCGTGCAATCTTAAATCCCGTCTAAACCACATTATATTTACGTTTGGCAGCATATTTAAAGTTTGAAATATAACAAAGCAGTGGAGTAATTGTTGATTATTGATAAAGCGGAGTAATAAATTTCTTATACAATAATTCGGACGTAACTTTTGCAAAGCCAGTTGCGCCGCACAGCTTCACCCATCTCATACCATAGGCTGCATTAGTTAAGAATATTTCCTGCGCCAGCATCAAATCATCCACGGTAACAGAGGTTTCTTCCAACGTAATATTCTCGTTGCAGAAACACTGCAATAGGTATCGGCGCATTACACCGCCAATACATCCTTCAGATATTGCCGGAGTTTTTATTATGCCATCCTTTATAACAAATATGTTGGCAATAGTGGCATCGGCAATTCTTTCGTAGGGGTTAAAAAGCAATGCATCATTCAGTTTATTTTTTTTGGCCCATAGCGCGGCCATAGCGTAAGCGAGATAATTATTACTTTTTATGTGAGAGAACCCATCGCAGATTTTACGTGCATCTTTAAAGACATCAATTACCAATCCGTTTTCGTTTAATTCATTATTAGCCGGGTTCAGTGGCCAGGTTTGAATTAAATAATTGGGGGAATTATTTTCAGGATCGTAAAGCCCACCATTTCCTCTAAAAATCATCAAGCGCACCCTCGCAATTTTTTCATGATAATTTTTCTTTGCTAAGTCTGCAATTTGTACTCTTAGGTATTCGGGGGTAAGAAAATTAGGTTTCACAAACTGCAAGCTTTCCATTGAAGCGAACAGCCTTTCAAAATGAAAGTCTTCGAGTATTATTTTGCCACGAATCATTTTTATAGTTTCAAAGAAACCATCTCCGTATCGGAATGAGCGGTTATTGGGCGATATCAGCAACTTATCGGCCCGGTATAATTTACCGTTATAATTTAAAAAACCTTCGTTAGACATAGCGCAAAAATAGTTGTTAGTTATTGGTTTGTGGTTGACAGATGCATGGTATTATTTTTTGGCCCGGCAGCACATACCTGATGAGGCATTTGTTGTGTCGCACTCACATGCTACACAACTTTAATCAGCAGAGAAAGGCTGCTGCCGTATTATATCTGCATATCAATGCTTTTTTATCACTCCAAAAATACCATACCAGTTAAGGGCTTAGTGTAGTTTAGGCTGACATATAAATCAGCTTTCCATTTTCTTTTAAGAAGTTCATTAAACAAAGGAATGGTATTTGCGTCTATAGCGTTTAATTGCGAACGAATTTATACCGCTGCATTTAGAAATGGGATCAGCAATTTGTCACAAAACACAGATGCAAAATCTTCAATTTAATGGTGCCTGTCAACAGTGACAAAAACATATTGTTTTACAGCAATTAACAAGGCCTTCATTCGTTTACAGGTTGACGAAAGCATCAACACAGTTCAAGAGTTGCGCCAGAGTAGGAAAGAACGGTGAAAAAAGAGATGGAGATTAGGTCCAAAAAAATGAAGAAGGAGTTTACCAATGATTAAAAACTTTAGTTTGTTTTTTCAAAGGCCATTTTAGAAAAAGATTTAAAGTCCGATATTTCGAAAACGCGTACATCTGAGAAAACAATGAGATACAGGCGAATAATTATATTATTTTGCTTTTCGGCCATTTGCAACGCTGCTTTCCCGCAACTAAAAGCGGGCTTTAGCGCTACTGTTGTGAGTGGCTGTACGCCGTTAGTTGGTGTATTATTCCAGGATGAAACTACTGGCTCTCCAACTTCATGGGAATGGAACCTGGGTAACGGGGCTATTTCAACCAAACCAAATCCCAGCGCAACTTATATCGATCCCGGCACTTACACCATTACACTTAAAGTTAAAAACGCCAATGGCGCAGATTCTATAACCAAGACAAACTACATAACAGTTTATGCAAAACCTGTTGTTGAATTTAGCGCAACGCCAACAGGTGGTTGTTTACCATTAAAAGTAAATTTTACTGACATTAGTACGGCCGGTAGCGGCACTTTGCAAAGCTGGATTTGGGACTTTGGAGATGGCACATCATCTACGACCGAAAACCCCGCGCATAACTACTTAATTTCAGATACTTTTAATGTAACCCTTATTGCAACCAACAGCTTTGGGTGCAAGGAATCTATTCTTAAGAGTTCCTATATTGCAATTGCAGACACAGTTACAGCAAATTTCAGGTACAACTATACCAATATATGCAAGGCTCCTTCGCTGGTAAATTTTATAAATACTTCGGTTTCAGAGTCTCCGTTAAATTATCAATGGGATTTTGGTGATGGGGCACAATCTAACAGCTTAAACCCCCCACATACTTATACCACAGAAGGTACCTACAACATTACTTTAATATCATCCAACACGTCAGGCTGCGCAGATACGGTGCTAAAAACAATTAGCATCGGAACACAAAGTGTAAACTTTATTTTACCCGCATTTGGGTGCGCTAATGAGCCCATAATAATTCAGGATTCGTCTACACCCACTCCTGTAACCGGTACATGGGATTTTGGCGATGGCAATACAGGAACCGGATTAATTGTAACCCATGTTTATTCATTACCCGGAAATTATGAAGTGGCTTACCGGGCAAATTTCAATGGATGTTCTGATGGGCTCAAAAAAACGATTGTGATATCCGATAAGCCAATCGCTTCGTTTACTTCTCCTTCAGTAGTCACCAGCTGTTCAATACCCCTAACTGTAGCTTTTACCAATACATCGGTTGGCGGCTTTGCTTACAAATGGGATTTTGGTGACGGGACAACCTCAACAGATACCAACGTTGTACATACTTACACGGGGAAAGGATCTTTTGACGTTAAATTAACAGCCTTTAACAGCACTGGACAATGTGCAGATAGTTTTGTAAAAACAAATTTTGTAACAATTACGCCGCCAATAATTGACAGTTTTATAAACTTGCCATTTTCTAACTGTGTACCATCTACTATTAACTTTAATGCTTCAATTGCTACAATTGAACCGGTAACTTCTTACGTATGGTCGTTTGGCGATGGTGGCACTTCAACAAATCCACAACCCTCATACACTTATGCAACTCCCGGCGTTTATACGGTAAAACTGCTTATAAAAACGATAAGCGGTTGCGTAGATAGTCTTGAATTACCAAAAGCTGTAATTGTAAATGATAGACCGGTTGCAGGTTTTACAGCAAGCCCTCTTGATGCCTGCGCTTCGCAACAAATCCAATTTACCGATTCATCTTCCAGTGGTGTTGATTCCTGGAGATGGTATTTTGGAGATGGGGGAACAAGCATAGAAAAAAATCCGCTGCATAAGTTTACTGATACCGGCTTTTTCACCGTTACGGTTTATGTTTCCAATGCAGGGTGCAGAGATACGTTGATCGTCAATAATTATATCCACATAAATGCACCAGTTGCATCGTTTGAAAATGTACTCGATTGCGGTAACCCTTTACTAAGAACTTTCTTTGACAGGTCTGTAGCTCCCGAATCCTGGCGATGGGACTTTGGCGATGGAGTTACATCTGCCGAGCAAAACCCCATTCATTATTTTGCGGATACAGGGGTGTACAATGTAAACCTGATTGTTACTAACGGGGCCTGCGCAGATACCAGTATAAATACGGTTTATATATTACAGGAGAAGCCAGACTTTAGCGTAACATCAGAGGGTACGAATTTTTGTAAAAACGATGCGGTGAAATTTACCAGCAGCAATTATAACCCGGAATTTATTACAAGCTTTAAATGGATTTTTGGCGATAGTGAAGGTACAGGCTTTAGCCCTAATCTTAAAACCACTACCTATGCCTATAAAAAAGCAGGCACCTATTTTCCTAGTCTAATTACGACAGATTTAAACGGTTGCCTGGACACAGCTAAAAATATTACATCAGTAAATATCTACGGACCTACTGCTATTTTCAGCAATCCTTCAGGATCCTGCCATGATATTTCAATCCTATTTGCCGATTCTTCAATAACCGATGGCATTCACCCGATAACTCAGTGGATTTGGGACTATGGCGACGGGATTACAGAGGTATTAAACAATGCACCTTTTAATCATACTTACTCAAATGCCGGCACCTACGATGTAAAACTCACCGTATTTGATTCATTAGGCTGCAAGGATATACTACTCAAACCACAAGATGTTATTGTAACAAAACCTTTCGCCGCCTTTAATATTCTGGATTCTATAAGATGTAAAACCTCAAAAGTCGTTTTTACGAACTTATCTCAAGGGTTACCTCTTGCTTATAACTGGAGTTTTGGTGATGGTTTCGCATCTTCAGCTTTAGATCCTGTGCATAGCTATAACATGGAAGGAAGTTTTTCTGTAACATTATCTGTGGTTGATAGTTTTGGGTGTGCTGATACAGTTTTTAAACCCGGTGCTGTTACCATAGCAAATCCGGTAGCCACATTTACTATATCTGATTCAAGTTCAACCTGCCCGCCATTACCCGTTGTAGTGGTGAACAACTCTAAGAGTTACAGCAGTCTTTTATGGGATTTTGGCGATGGCAATACTTCAACCCTTGATAATCCTTTTCATATTTACACAACACCCGGTAAATATAATCTAACCGTAATTATTCAGGGCTATGGCATTTGCGCCGATACCGCTACCAGGATCATAAATCTTAACGGTCCGAATGGGGTTTTTAACTATACACCCAAAAAAGGCTGCTTTCCCGAACTGGTTAAATTTTCGGCAGCAACAGAAAATACAACCAAATATATCTGGGATTTTGGTGATGGATCAAAAGAAACAACCGCTAACGGCACCACAGAATTTAAATACAAATCGCCGGGACTTTTTGTGCCTAAATTAATATTGGAAGATGCAGCCGGCTGTCAGGTTCCATTGGAAATCCTTGATACCATTAAAATATCAGGTGTACTAACGCAGTTTTCAGCTGTAACAAACACCGGCTGCGACTCTTCGTTGGTAGTATTTAAAGACTCTTCTATTATTGCAAGTTTTGATGCGGAAAAAAGCAGGATTTGGAATTTTGGTGATGGCACTACCACAACTGCTGTCAACCCCGATCACTATTATAAATCAGTTGGCAATTATTCTGTATCCCTAAATGTTATCACCGATTCTGGCTGCAGGGGAGAGTATATACTACCCGTGATCGTGGCAATAAATAAAGCACCGGAATTGGTCGGCATATTACCAGATTCCGTTTGTACTAATTCGCCGGTTAATTTTAATGCACAGGATACTTCGGGCATTACAGACCCAGTATTATGGTTCTGGAATTTTGGCAACGGCGATGTTTCCTATGCTCAAAAACCCAGCTATGTTTATACTTCGCCTGGCAATTATAGTGTAGCCGTAATAGCTACTGCAAGCACCAACTGTGCCGACACTATACAAAAAAATATTCTTATACTGCCGCCACCAACCGTTAACGCCGGAACAGATACTTCTTTCTGTCGCTTTAAAACGGTAACGCTGCAACCATCAGGCGCTTTATCTTATGTATGGGCAACCAACACTACATTAAGTTGTACCAATTGTGCAAACCCGGTTGCAAAGCCAGACAGCACTACCAACTATTATGTTTCCGGCACAGATGTTTTTGGCTGTGCGGCTTCAGACTCTATAAAGCTTACCGTAATACAGCCGGTTACTGTAAAGCTTTCTGTAACGAACGATACGCTATGCCTTGGCAGTTCTATACAGTTAAATGCAAGTGGAGCACAAATTTATAACTGGCAGCCATCAACTGGTTTAAGCAGTACAACGATTGCAAACCCTATTGCTTCGCCTTCGGCAACTACACTATATACTGTTATTGGTTTATCCGATGGAAAGGATTGTTTTGCCGATACCGCACAGGTTTCTATTCTGGTGGCGCCCATCCCCTATTTTAATATAGAAGATACCTTTGTTTCAATAAATGTTGGCTCGTCTTACCAGATCAAAACAACCAGTTCGCCAGATGTGGTAAGATGGATGTGGATACCACCTGCTGGCTTATCGTGCAACAATTGTGCTGCACCGCTGATTACACCAAAAGCAAATATTAACTACAATGTTCAGGTATCTAATGTTTTTGGTTGCACATCGACCGACAATGTAAGGTTCGAAGTACTTTGCAATGGCGCAAATGTTTTTATACCCAATACTTTTTCTCCAAACGGTGATGCTAAAAACGAATATTTTTATCCGCGTGGTAAAGGCTTGTTTAATATAAAATCAATGCGCATATTTAACCGCTGGGGCGCTTTGGTTTTTGTAAAATCGAACTTTGCACCTGAGTCAGAAACCGAAGGATGGGACGGAAAACTCAATGGCGTATTGCAGCCTTCAGATGTATATGTCTATGTGATTGACGTATTGTGCGAGAACGGAACGGTGCTTAGTTATAAAGGAAACGTTACATTGGTAAGGTAATTTTTTTAGATACCACCATGGTATTTCATAGCAGCTTCGTTGCGTCGCAATCACTTTATCTAAAGTGCATGTTGCAACTTTAGTTTAAGTAGTTATTAAATTGTTTTATACAAACAGTTTCAATTGGTTGAATGGCTTTGTTTAATTAACGGAATGTGTAAAAATGTTTTATGACTATCCGCATGTGGGCACATAAGGTTTTTTGCATTTGTAGTGTTTTTGCATAATGCCCAGTTAGTTACTTAAGTACAAGAGTGCGACGCAACAAATGCCAAATAGTAGTAAGATTGATTGGTCAATACTTCTATCGCCGGATTGTGGAAAATGATTAGATATTATTAAAATATTGTTGTTTGAAGCAGCGAAAAAAAAGTACAAGAGTTCCGCCTGAGCGGGGAGAAAAGTATAATAGCAGCAATACATCCCGGTTAATGAATAATTTTTTGGGGTTTAAAATCGTTTAATTCAAATGGCAAGTTTACAGTAGAGAAATGAAAAGAGTAACTTCGCATATTACCAATATCTGTGGCATGAGATATAAACTGTGCATAACAGTTTTTTTATTTATTACCTGCGTACAACAGGTGTGTGCGCAGGATGCGCATTTTTCGCAATTCTTCGAAGCACCATTGCTGCGTAACCCTTCGCTGGCAGGGCTTTTCGCCGGCGACATAAGGGTTCAGGGAGTTTACAGAAACCAATGGGGAAGCGTTTCAACACCGTATCAAACCGGGTCGTTTAATATAGAATATAAACAGCCAATTGGTAAGGCAAACGATTTTATTACTACTGGTTTCCAGGTTTTATACGACCGGGCAGGTACAACAAATTTTACTACCACCAATTTTTATCCGGCTGTTAATTATCACAAATCGCTTAACAGTGAAAAGAGTAAATATCTTTCGCTGGGCTTTATGGGTGGCTATGTGCAAAGAAGTATTGACCGTTCCAAAATTACCACCAACAGTCAGTATGGGCCCAATGGCTACAATCCTTCTTTACCTGACGGCGAAGTTTTTACCGTTTCAAACTACCATTACCTTGATGGGAGTTTAGGCATGTCTTTTAACTCGCCCATAAAAGGCAGTGAAAGTGATACTTATTTTATTGGTGTTGCCTATCACCATTTCAACCGGCCGCAGAATTCGTTTTATAAAAATCCACCGATAGAATTAAACCCGAAAATTGTGGTATCGGGTGGCGTGAGGTTTACAACCTCAGAAGTTTCGTACCTAACTATACAGGCAGATTACAGTAAACAGGGCGAATACAACGAAACCATTGCCGGTGCCACTTACTCGCTTAAAATAGGGGATGATTATGAACACCCGCTTTATACCCTGCACATGGGCGGATACCTTCGTTTCAAAGATGCATTCATACCTTTTCTAAAACTTGATTATGATCCTTTTTCTATTGGTTTAAGTTACGATGCAAATATTTCGCAGCTTAAAACAGCGAGCCAGGGTCGCGGCGGCTTTGAACTTTCTATTTCTTATGCCGGCTTTTTAGACAGGGGAAATTCAACAAAAAATGCAGTAGTTTGTCCTAAATTTTAGAACTGCCTATTTCTTTTTCATCAAGCCATACCACTTTTTGCACCGGTTTATGCGGTGCGCCGATAATATCTTTATAAAGTTCCGGTCGCCTCGCATTTATATAACGGTGGGCGCCGGCGAATGTTAGTTTATCTTTTGTACAAACTGCCGTTTGAAAAGAATCATCGAAAGACCGGCATTCTGCAACGATATCTCCATAGGGATCAATAATCATGGAACAGCCATTTTTCAGCTGGTTATCATCCATACCAATAGCATTGGAGAAAACCGCATAAACTGCATTGTCGTATGCTCTGGAAGGAAGCCATTTCATTAGCCATGCCCGACCCTTCATTCCATCAAATTCAAGACGCAGCGAAGTTGGATCAGCTTCCCGGTTCTGCCATAATTTAGGATCAACGAAACCTGCTCCTGGTCTGGTGGAGGGTGTACACATGGTAACGTGTGGCATAAAAATTATTTCTGCGCCAAGGAGTTTAACAGCCCTTACGTTTTCAATAATGTTATTATCGTAGCAGATAAGGATGCTGCATTTCCATCCACAAAGATCGAACAGGCAATATTCGTTTCCGGGGGTTAAGAAAGGGTTTATGAAAGGATGCAGTTTCCTGAATTTAGCAACCAATCCGTTTTTATCAACACATATATACGCCTTGAACAAATTATCCTCTTCATCTTTTTCAAAAAGGCCTGCGAGAATCACAATATTGTTTTTTGCAGCAATTTGTATCAGCTGCTGTACGCTTTTACCTGAGGGAATAAGCTCTGCGATCTCAAGCATTTGTTCCTTTGAAAGGTGGCGGGCAAATGTATAACCAGTTACAGAACATTCGTGAAAGGCAATTACGTTTGAACCCTGCGCTGCGGCAAGCGCAGACAGCTTTTCAATAACAGATAGGTTATATGTCTTATCCGCACTTTTATGTTCGAATTGCGCTGCAGAGATTTTTATTTTATCCATAATAAGTACTTAAGTAATCGGATACAGGTAAATGCCTCAATCTTTTTCATCTGCGGGCAAGGCAATCTTTGGCAAGAAAGTCATAAGCAGCATGGTAAAAGATACTATTAGCAGCAAATAAAGTCCGGCTTGCTTTTCGGGGCATTCCCCCGCCTGACAGGTGGTTAGCAAAATAAAATTTCTAATAGACCAGGCGAAATTTAAAGTAGCTATAAAAACATTGGTTCGTTTAGCCCAAATTTTTGGAACAGCGAATAAAACAGCACACACACAGGATAAAAAAATATCCATTAGCCCGGGCCTGCCAAAGTCTGTTAACCCGGAGTCTAAGCCCGTAACCACTATGTTGTTCCCGGCAATAAAAACCCAAGGCATATAACAAATAGCCGTAATTGATAATGCTGCTATAATTCCAAGTAGTTGTGAATATTTCATAATGATAAAAAGGATTACATGAGGTAATCCTTTTTTGTTCTAAACTTAGGAGGTTTCGAGCAGATTCGAACTGCTGTACGAGCTTTTGCAGAGCTCTGCCTAGCCACTCGGCCACGAAACCTTTTTTAGAGCTGCGAAAATAGGATATTTTTGAAAAAGCAGAACATATTTGATCATTGATATTGAAATGAGTTTTTTTATGGTGTTGTGTTACTCCTGGCAGGTGGCAAAAAGGCATTTTATTTTTAGAGCCAGGCTCCAGTTATACTTTGAAGCTTTACCGCGCGCCGTGGCGGGGCTCTTGTACAATTGAGTTTTTAATGAGCAAAATACCAAGTCACGAATTTATCTGTTGCCCGGTATAATGGGTTCGCCTAAAAATCATGCACATTTAAAGATTGTTATAGTGAACTTTGCTTCATAATGTACCGAACGTACAAGAGTGCGACGCAACGGATGATAAATTGAAATTAGAAAGCTGGGTAAATAATATAGACAATTATGATAAATAAAATTGAAGCATCGGAACTGATCATTAACAGCCGCGGGGCTATTTATCACTTAAACCTGAGGCCGGAAGAACTGGCTTCTACTATTGTTACCGTGGGCGACCCTGATCGGGTAAGAGAAGTTAGCAAACACTTTGACAAGGTTGAATTTAGTTTGCAGCACCGGGAGTTTATTACGCATACCGGCTATATTGGCAATAAAAGAATTTCGGTGGTATCTACCGGAATTGGTCCGGACAATATTGATATAGTATTGAACGAATTAGACGCCCTGGTGAATATTAATTTTGAAACCAGGATGGTAAAAAATGAACTTGAGCAGCTAACAATTATCAGGGTTGGAACGAGTGGATCTTTACAGGCAGATATTCCGGTAGATAGTTTTGTTAGCAGTACCCACGGGCTCGGGCTTGATAATTTATTAAACTATTACCAGCACAGCAATAATGAAGAAGAGCGGGCACTGATACAACAGTTTATTTCGCATACACAAATGGAGGCAGGCTTTTCGCAGCCATATATCTGTAGTGCTTCAACAGCCGTTATGAAGCATTTTGTTGAAGGTTTTCATCACGGTATTACGGTTACCTGCCCGGGGTTTTATGGCCCGCAGGGCAGGGTATTAAGATTAGGTTTAACAAACCCTAATTTAATTGACCGGCTTACGCAATTTTACTATGGCAACCACCGTATTACAAATTTTGAAATGGAAACGAGTGCTATTTATGGTTTAGGAAAATTATTAGGACACCAATGCTTAAGTTTAAATGCAATTGTGGCAAACAGGATCAGTAAAACATTTTCAAAAGATGGGAATGCCGCAGTAGGAAATTTAATTCAAAAGGCTTTATCAATTATTGAAAGTTTATAATTATGGAACTCAATTTTTTTAAGTACCAGGGAACAGGAAATGATTTTATTATTGTTGATAACAGAACAGCTGCTGTTGAGTTAAGCAAGCAACAGATAAGTCATTTGTGTGACCGCAGGTTTGGTATTGGCGCCGATGGACTTATGCTGCTTAATACAAAAGATGGTTACGATTTTGAAATGAAATATTACAATTCTGATGGTAACGAAAGTAGTATGTGCGGCAATGGCGGACGGTGCCTGGTGAAGTTTGCTTATAATGTTGGTATACATAAAGACAATTATTCTTTTACTGCAATTGATGGAGAACACGAGGCGAACATTAGAGATAATGGCTGGGTGTATCTTAAAATGAAAGATGTAAAGAGAATAGTACGAAAACATTCTGACAGTTTACTTGATACCGGCTCTCCGCATTATGTAAAGAATGTGGTAGGCGTTGGCAATTTTGATGTTTTAAATACAGGCAAAGAAATACGTTACAGCAATGAATTTGCTAAGGAAGGCATTAATGTAAATTTTGTAGAAGAATTGAATGACAAACAAATTTTTGTACGTACGTACGAACGCGGCGTAGAAGGCGAAACGCTTAGCTGTGGTACAGGAGTAACTGCAGCTGCGCTTGTGTTCGCACACAATGATAATGGGTTTAACCGCGTGGAAGTAAAAACATTGGGCGGCAAACTTGCAGTTGAGTTTGACAGAACAGGTGAAGATGCCTTTGAAAATATCTGGCTCTGTGGCCCTGCTGAGTTTGTATTTATGGGCGATATTGAGCTTTAACCCAATAATGTTTAAATAACGATTTTCCCTCACGCACACACCCTATCTTTACGCCGCTTTGATACAATACTTTAAAAATATTAACAACCAAACAATTGAGATTGATAAGCCCGAAAACGGCATATGGGTTAACCTTGTTCCGCCATTTAAAGAAGAAGAGTTTCTTGAACTGAGCGAAGGCCTTGAAATACCTATAGAATTCTTACGCGACTCGCTCGACATAGATGAACGCCCCCGCTACGAAATAGAAGATAATGTACGTTTCGTGGTAATTAAAACACCAACAGAAAATAATTCGTTTAACGATAGTGATGCGTTTTATATAACAATCCCGATCTGTATAATTTTAACGCACAACCAAATTGTAACTGTAAACTCTTTCGATAACGGCGCTATTAAAAAGTTCCTCAATACCTTTCAAAAACGTCATCCTGATAAACGCAGCATGATGGTGTTGAAAGTGTTTGAAAAAGTAGTTCAGAATTTTATGGAGTATCTTAAAGAGATCAACCACAAACGAAATCTTTACGAACAAAAACTCTACGACAGTAACCGAAACGAAGAACTGCTCAATCTGATGCGCATACAAAAAAGCCTGGTATATTTTGTAACCGCATTGCGAAGCAACGAACTGGTAATGCTTAAAATGGAGCGCACCAACTTTCTTGGCCTTACAGAGGAAGAAAGAGAATTTCTTAACGACCTTATTGTAGATACCAGCCAGGCACTGGAAATGGCCAATATCTACACAAACATTCTCAGCAGCACCATGGATGCTTTTGCCAGCATCATCAGCAACAACCTGAACAACGTAATGAAGCGCCTCACTTCTATAACCATCATACTTTCTTTACCCGTTCTTGTTGCCAGCATTTACGGCATGAACGTGGAAATACCCTACGCACATACACAGCATGCATTTTATATTCCTATCTCCCTTTCTATAGCAGTATCATTTTTACTGGCCTGGTACTTTATGAAGAAAAAGTGGTTTTAAAAATCCGGGCTTATTTTTTTAGATTTTTTTGAGCCGGGCAGTTGAACTACTATTAGGCTTTTGTTGCGTCGCACTCTTGTACTGAAAAACAATACTCAACAACTGCCCTTTGAACAACCTAACCCTTGCCAAAACCTTCAAAACGAAATTCTTGCACAATCGGTAGTATTTATAATAAAACTATTTCAACATTTTTCATTTATCCATAAAAAAAGCCGCCCAAAACAGACAGCTTCTTTTAGTTATTTTTTCACCCTTTATTATTGTTGCTTATCTGCTCCGCCGTTCTTTGATTTCATTTCTTTCTTTTTAGCTTCGTACTTTTTCTTTTGATCAGGCGTAAGCAAAGCTTCAGATTTACCTTTATAATCTCTGTCTAATGTTTTAAGTTTTTCCTTTTTTTGCTCCTCTGTAAGAGAGGTATCATCTTTTACCTTTTGCTTATCTTTTTGGTTTTGGTTACGCATTTCCACGATTTGTTTTTCCTGGTCTTTGCTCAATTCCAGGAACTTCATATTTTCCGGAGTTATAAACCCACCTTTATGATTGCCAGTATCGTTCTGCATACGGCTTTTCATTTTAGCCCTTTGTGCTGAATCTGGCTTTTGCGCATTGGTTGCAACTGCAAAAAGTAAAACGGAGAACATTAAAAAGATTGCTTTTTTCATAGTTTAATTTTTGTTTAGATAGGCAAAGATTACAGATGTTTAACTTAAAACTAAATAAATTTTATGGATGAATGTGTTAAAGGTGCCTGGATAAATGCACATTTTTGCAAATTGTACCAAAGAATTACAAAAGCACAAGAGTGCGACGCAACAGAAGCTACATAGCTGCGTTGTACGCCTGGCCCACAAATACCCCTTTTTGTGCGCCGGGCATACCGTTAACTTCCATTAACGGGTGAAATTCAAAATCTGAAAACAGTCTTTCCAGTTTTTCTTCTGTTTTTGAAAGGTTATAATAATGCGTATGTACAGCCCGTTGCTTGAGACCTTTGATATAAGGCTGCCCTGGATCTAATTCGAATGGATGAAAATAAAACATAGCAGGCCTTTCTTCCAGTAATTTTTGAAGCCTGTAGCGAAAATATTTGTACGGTAATATTCTAAAATAAGCGCCACCAACACCAATCTGGAGTTTTGAAAAACTAAAATTACTGATTGGGTACTCAACCAATCCACTGGGCAGTGTATGAATTTCTTTAGGAAAACCGGAGATGCCGGATCTGAATGTATTGCCCGGAAACACACTGGAATCGTAGGTAAAGCCTTCCTCGTTTAAAATATCGAGCACCCAGAGATTGGCCGACTTTACAGAAAAATAAGGCGCACGAAAACCATGATATTTTTCCTGATAAGTTGTTATTAGTTCTTTACATCGTTTTATTTCTTCGCGAAATTTTTCCGGCGTTATTTCGTAAAGAAATGGATGCGAATAAGTGTGGCATCCCAGTTCATGTCCTTCGTTCTTAATCTCATGAACAAGTTCCGGAAATTCTTCCATCATTTCGCCAAGCAAAAAGAACGTTGCTTTGATCTTATATTTTGAGAGAAGATTCAGGAGTTTATAATGACCTATCTTAAGCCGTCTTTCCAATTTAGACGATTGCTCCAATGGTAACCCTAAGCCATGGTACCAATCCTCCCAATCTACTGTAAAGCTTAGTTTCATAGTAATATATTTTAGAGGATATTGATATCAGTTTTTGAAATGCAATAGATTCTATTGGTTATACGGCCGGCTTTTTATTAAGATCCCAGCGGAGAAGGTAATTCCAAATAAAAACGAAAATCGAAACAACCAATACAACAGAGGCTATTTTTTGCCATAGTTCCATTGTCCTGAACAGGCATCCAATTGAAACAGTTATTGCGCTAAGAAAACATGCCATTCCTACAATCTGCAACCTGGTAAAACCTGCTTTTTGAAGGCGAAGTGAAAAATGGTCCGGACTACCGTGTGTTACATTCATACCTTTTTGATATCTTACAACGGTTAAAAATAAAAGTTCAAAAATAGGTACCGCTGCAATAAACGACATCCAGACAGCAGCATCAACTAATTGCAGTTTATTTCCGCCTAGTATACCGAGCGTAGCAATTAGAAAGCCTAAAAGGTGTGAACCTGCATCTCCTAAAAAGATAGACGCTTTGTGGAGGTTAAAAAATAAGAATCCTACAGTTGCACCTGATATTAGAAAACAAAATACCATAAACTGTGGAACTAGAATACCGATAAGGAAAAAAGTAACTGCGCTTATGCCACCCACGAGTCCATCACAAACGTCTGTAAAGTTTACGGCATTAATTACTGAGACAATCCAAAACACAGAAAAAGCAAAATCCAGAATAACAGAAGGAAATAAAGATGTGCGGATGCCCATACCAACACAAATAATTGCAAGGCCAAGTTGGCCTAAAAACTTATGTAAGGCTTTTAATTGTTTCAAGTCGTCATAAACACCCCAAATTAGATAAGTTACAGACCCAAACACAATCGCTTCAACTGATGATGACGATGAAACAACACCATGAAACATATCGGTCTGGAAATTATAACTTGAAATTAGTGCGAATAACACTCCAGTCAAGATACCTACACCGCCAAGATAAGCGATAGGTTTCACATGTTGTGGGATGATTGGATTGGGTTTGTTTACTATTCCGTTTTTTAGTGCCATATATCGCACAACCCATGTAAGCGAAAGCCCGGAGGCCATGGCAACGGAGAAAAAAAGTAACTGGTTCATCATTAAATTATTTTGGTATTGGTATTGATTTTTTTTGCCCAGGTAAAACCATCTTTAATGTTTTGGTACATGGAAGAATATTCCCATTTACCGTATCTTCCTAATGAAGTTATATCATACTTGCTCAAAAATTCAAAGCAGTTGCCTGTGATCCTGTGTGTGTCGGCTGTAAATATTACGTAGGCGTGATTTATAACCCATAGGTGCTTTCCTATCACCGTACAATCACCTTCAAGTAGTCCTACTTCTCTAATTCCGGCAATTACCTCATTTATTAAGGCTTCTTCATTTGGTCCCTCACCCCTACCCGGCCAGGTTACTTCAGCCAGTAAAGCCCAACCATCTTCCGGTGCATTTCCAGCATCGAACTCATTCATGAATATGAGCCTTGTGAATGGTATTTTAGGATCAGTGTAATATCTCCAATGTCCGGTATTTTTTGGCCTTGGTCCCTTTATTGATAATGCTATCGAATAAACTTTTGTATATTCAAGATCGTCTAATTCCTTCAAAAGGCTATCAGGAGTATTGCTACACATTGCCATTAGATGTGGAAGCGGTAAAGTTGATAAGCATGCCTCTTCATAAACATAAACATGATCATTCCCGTCTTTTGTTGCAGTTACAGTTCTTGACTCAGGGTCAATTGAAGTTACTTTACAATTCAATTCCAAATTAGCAACTTCTCTTGCAAGTGCCTGCGACAAAACCTCCATTCCCCTAACAGGAGCACCAGGTTGCGGCGCCGGATAAAATGCATTGGTATTATAGGTAGGCCTTGGAATATTGGGATTAAACCCGCCTCTTAATACTTCCTCAAAGGAGGGGCGGTGAAGATTCCAGGTAAGATCATCGACAGATATTTTTTCAAGCGGGTATTTGTATAATTTTTCGTTGTATGGAAAATAAAAAAGGTCGCACATCCCGTCGCCAAAAGTAGCCTGTAAAAATTCCTTATAATTCGTATTAGTGGCGGTTCCATTCTTGTGATAGTAGGCTTTTGCGTAATCTGCAATGCAACGATTTCTAACTTCTTCTTTAAGACCGCCAAGGTTAAGCTGAAAGGGGTAAAGCACATTGCCATCTTTCTTACATTCAATCCAGGCTTCCGGAGGGCAAGGCTTAAGATCTTCACCAATCATTGCCAAAATCCTTTTCTGAATTTCTTCATCTTTAAAGTGCAGAAGATGAAGAACATTATCATACCAATAACCGTTGTCAAAACATTTTGCCCTAACCAATCCTCCGGGAGTTGCTTCAGACTCAAGCACTATTGATGATTCTTTAAGTTCAACACCGGCAGCAAGACCGGTAACCCCACCACCAAGAATCAGGAATTCAGTTTCATTATACATAATACCACTTTAAATTTGGTTTAGCTTTAAAAATTACAGAATATATCAACTTGGTTTTATGTTGCATATATCAGGTAAAAGTGTAATTCATACAAACCGAAAAAAAATTTCCGGTTTTATTCGAAATCTCTAAACTGTATTATTAACTCATTGTTGGTATAAGGCTTTGTACTATATCTCTAAGCGTTGGCCATTCGATTTTACCATAAAATTGCTCTCCGTAAGTAATATCTGGAACCCTGTAAGTAACATCTTTATGATTAGGGAAGAACTCTTCATACCGGGAGTAGGTAATTTCAGATTGTGAACTGGTTTCCTCCTTTACTATCCTGGCAAGGTCATTTATTGAGTTTCCATTCTTGGAACCTATGTTCACAATATTGTTATTAGCAGTCCAAAGTTCTTTGTACTCCATCAAACGGAACACACACTCAATAAATGCATCAATTCGTGTAAAAGAGCGAACCTGGTTACCATCGTCTAAAACAGTTATAGGCTTATTATTAAGTGCCAGATGAACAAATGTTGGAACAACCATCCCATAGGTACCAACTTGTCCAATACCTACAACATTAAATGGCCTTACAATTAAAACCTGTCTGCCTTCCGCTGCCGCTCTAACGCCTATTTGCTCCATCTCCCATTTGCCGCAGGCATAGCCAAGGTTTCCACCATCATACTTAAGCAGTTGCTCATAAGCTACAAACTGATCTTCCCTTACACTAGTTTTATTATCCATTCCATAAACTGCGGAAGAAGAAAACAGAACAATTGGAACATCAGGAAAAACTTCCATAACGTTAGATGTTCCCGTTGTAGCAGATTGATATACCAGATCCTGATATTTTGTTGCCAGCCTCATGCCTACAACACTGGCAAGATGTATAATAAGATCAAATTTGTTATTGCTTAAAGTTTCAAGAAAAGGTCTGTCTAAAATAGAGCCCTCATAAAAATGAAGATTTGGATTATCTGGAAGATTATTTGCAGAACCTGTATAAAGGTTATCCAAAACATGAACGGTTGCGCCTAAATCAAGAAATCTATTAACCATATACTTACCAATAAAACCCGCACCGCCGGTAATTAATACATTCTTAAACTTGTCAATTGATTGTTTTTCCATTAATGTTATTTATTATAATTATTGATGTTTATCTGATATTTTAAACTCAAAAGCCCTTAAATAAAAAAACAGGCAACATCCTGTTTTACTTTGGGTAACGCTTATACATTTTTAAAAGATAAAAATCAGTTTATTTTTATCTTTTTACCAATTTGATTTGCTCAGGTTAGCCAATTAAATCTCGGAACAAAGGATATAGTATCGCAGTAAGGCCCCAAATAATTAAGGCATTGCTAGAATAAATTGCAATCCAAAGACTAAAGAGCTTGAAATACTAAATTTTTGCTAAAGTAATAGTTTTTTTAGATATTCAAAAACTAATCCAAAAAAATAATCTATTTATTATTTCTTTAATCTAAGAATAATAGTCATTTATTAAAAATCTGTCTAGCTTCACTAAGTCAGGTTTTAACCAGTTTATTTTTTTATTAGCCAAGCATTAGTATTGCTATTATACATCGTTGCGTCGCACGCTTGTACTGCATTACTTGTCTCAACTATTTAAACACAATGTACTTTTCTGTAAGAAAGTTATTCCAAATAAGCATAAAAAAGGCCATTGTAATCTTTAGTTTATACTATTCAACATCTAACTGTCGATGAAAAACTATAACTCAGCATATATTTTTTCCAGCATTTTAATGTTAACCTTTATATCATGTTTCTCCATAACATACTTTTTACCTGCAATAGCTATTCTCCTGGCTTTTTCCTTATCTTGAATCAGGGAAAAAATTACAGAAACATACTCATCTCTTGTAAGACAGCTAAATCCGTTTTCATTATTATTAATTACGTCATTATTGCCGTCACATTTACTTACAATAGAGGGCACTTCCTGCAACATAGCTTCCAGTAACGAGTAGGGCAGGCCTTCATATACTGAAGGCAAAAGGAACATATCAAGCTGTCTTAAAAAATTAAGGGCAACAACACTATCTCCTTTTTCGATAAGGTGAAGGTTATTCCCAATACCAATTGCAGCAACTTTTTCGTCCAGCTCCTTTCGAAGGTGATCGTGAAAACCAGCTCCAAGTATATAGAAATGTGCGTTGGGGTATTTTCTTGTTACATCATAAACAATATCGGCAAAAAGCAATGGGTTTTTCTGGTATGTTATTCGGCTGATTGTTCCAATCTTAATATCTCCTTCCAGATTACCAAGTTTATCGGGCACAACAACAGGATGTTCGGGTATCGTTAGTGCATTGGGTATCACAAAAATATCTTCAGCCTTTATGCCAACTTCATAAATAAACCTGTTTGCTTCTGATTGAGAAACAGCCAGCATCTTATAAGTGAATTTTTTTCCTATCAGCTCAAGCATAAAAAACACCATGCGCTTAAGACCGGTAAATGACAGGTATGCCCCACCATGTGGTGTAAAAAGTGATTTACAGGAACTCATTTTGGCGGCGATTCTTCCTAAAAAACCACCTTTTGCTGTATGCAGATGAACTAGGTTGGGCTTTTCCTTTTTGATTACTTTTCTTATAGCGAGAAACGAAGAAATATCTGTAAATGGATTAAAACTTCTGGAGAGTGGTAACTTGTAAAATTTCAACCCCTGCTCTATGCAAAACTCTTCGTAACTGGTTTCTGATGACGCAAAAATAATCTCAAACTTAGTTTTGTCTATATTAGTGGCCATCAGCTTTAGGTAGGTTTCTACCCCGCTTACCGACTGTGTTATTTCAATTACTTTTATTCTGCCCATTTAAAATTATGATTAAAACTTTTCGGGCTTTATTCCGACCCTTGAATTTATTATTTAACCTGATTAAAAAACATATATATAGTCTTACGCATTGGAAAACATCGCTCCAGCCCATTAAAGATATTCTGTACAAGCGTGCGACGCAACGGCAGACGCCATAAAAAACAAATGCCGGGCTCAAAAAAAACCGCTTACTAACTTACGCCGATGCCGTAATATTTGAACCCTTTTAATTTCATCACTTCAGGGTTATAAATATTTCGACCATCGAAAACAGCATTGCCTTTCATTTTGGTTTTTATTACTTCCCAATCGGGCAAACGAAACTCGGGCCACTCAGTCACCAATATCAATGCTTCTGCATTTTCTACCGCACCGAGGGCATCTTCCGTTAATGTTACGCGTTCACCAAAAAGGTGTTTTGCATGATCCATTGCAATGGGATCATAGGCTTGTACAAAGGCACCCGCGTTGATCAAAGCTTCTATTACAGCAAGTGCCGGCGCTTCCCGAATATCGTCTGTATTGGGCTTAAATGCAAGGCCCCATACTGCGAAAATTTTGCCGTTAATATCGCCGTTATAATGCTGAATTATTTTGTTTACAATTATTTTTTTCTGGTCTTCATTTACTTCGTCCACGGCGGTTAATATGCGTAATTTATATTCGTGCTGTTCGCCTGTTTTAATAAGCGCTTTTACATCTTTAGGAAAACAAGAGCCTCCATAACCAATGCCGGGATAAATAAACTTTGTTCCAATGCGCGAATCGGCGCCTATTCCTTTGCGCACTTCATTTATGTTGGCACCAAGCAGGCTACAGAGATTTGCAATATCGTTCATGAAAGATATTTTGGTGGCGAGCATTGCATTGGCTGCATACTTGGTCATTTCTGCAGATGGTATATCCATAAACAATACGGGGTGGCCATTCAATAAAAAAGGTTCGTATAAACTGCGAAGAAGCGTTTTTGCCCGCTCAGATTCTACTCCAATAATTATGCGGTCAGGTTTTAAAAAATCGTTAACTGCAGCACCCTCTTTAAGAAATTCGGGATTGGATGCTACGTCAAAATCTATTACCGTATTGCGTTCCTGCAATGCTTTTGAAATAGCTGCTTTTACTTTTGCGGCCGTTCCAACAGGTACGGTGCTTTTTGTAGCTATAACAAGATAGCCGCTCATGTTTTTGCCTATGGTGTCTGCAACCTGCAAAACATATTGAAGATCTGCACTTCCATCTTCACCGGGTGGCGTACCTACAGCAATAAAAACCACCTGTGCCCCTATTATGGCCTGACTTAAATCTGTACTAAAATGTAGCCGCCCCTTTTTATAAGTCTTTACAACAACTGAATCCAGACCAGGCTCGTAGATGGGTAAAATGCCATTTTTTAGGTTTTCGATTTTCTGCTCATTTACATCTACACAAATTACATCGGTACCCACTTCGGCAAGGCAAGCACCTGTAACCAAGCCCACATAACCGGTACCTACAACTACAATTTTCATCTTTTTTAAAATTGACTTTTAGACCAGATATCCAAGCTTTAAGATACTTTCCATTGCGATAAATCTATACTTAAAAGTTTTTCAAGTTCATTGATATCGTCTTTAAAAAACTGGTAAGCATATTTACGATCATCCGGCATTAGTTTCTTCTTGCTGCCCTGTTCATACATCGTATTCAGCACTTTTTTCTTGAAACTTCCGGGCATTATTTTTCTCAACATTTTTACCAATGGCGAATGCCTGCCAATAAAAGGCTCAAGAAATTTTATCTTCGATTTTTTATAGGTATTTTTCTGTTCTGTATTTTGTATCTGATAGTTTGGATCAACACCAAGAAAAGTAAAAACCTGTTTAAGTGTACCATGCAGGTCTTTCTGCAGATCATCTAAAAAAATAATTTTTATCTGTGACAAAGGAAAACACTTAAGATAATGCTTAAGATTGTTCGCATAAAGACTGCCTTCAAGATAAGTTCGGGTGCCTGTTTCTTCTAAACGGTCATCCCGCAACATATCTTCAGTCCATATTTTTGCGTCTTCTTCGGTTTCAAATTTCAGGGTTTCCCGTTGTTTTAAATTCTCCTGTAACGCGTCCCTGAATGATAGATGTTCAGTACCATTACCAGCACGCATGCTCCAGCCAGAGAATGTTCTTTCCATCGGGTTTCGCAGGCAGAAAATAATCTTCATATCAGGGTTATACTTCTGAATACGTCCGGCCACAAAAGGTAATAAAAAATAAGTTGGGGTAGCTTCTCCCACCATCTTTTCATTGGTTACGCCGGTAAAATAAGACTGCAGATAAAAGTCTTTTCCCTTGTCGTAATAAACACTAAAAAACCTGGTCTGTTTTACCGGAGAAGTAAATATTTCCGGGTGTTGTTTTAAATAAAAATTAAGCGAAGTAGAAGCGCCTTTTGGCGGCCCACCTATTAAAAAATTAGGAATCGTTCTTTCCATAAACCTTATAAATATTGTGTATAATTATTTTCCTGAAGCAATTTTTCAATTTCCACGTAATTGCTTACTTCCTCTCTCCAATCTTGACCGCTTATTTTGCTTAAAACCGGTTGCAAAGTAAGGGGGCTTACCTGTAAAAATGTAAAAACTTTATCCAGCATCTGGTTCCATTGTCCAAAATCTTCGTAATAAAGAACAATACGGTTCATCCCTTCTGTATAATTAAGAAGCTCATCGTTACTCTTATCAAGATCTTTTAAATGTTTCAAGAGTTTTATCGGCGGCATCCTGAATTTTTTATTTTCGGCAATAACACCCGCTGAATGTGGCACCCGGGTTTGATCTTTTCGCAGCCGCGACAAAGCGGTTTGAAAAATATTTTTCCTTATTAGCACAATCACTTTTGTGTCATTTGCTTTTAGGTAATTCCAGAGATAAGGCATCGTTCGCATATGCGTTATCATCAGTTTAAACCCCCTTGCCTTCTCACTCCTTTCAGTTACGTTGAAAAACTTTTTAATATGCGGCACAGCCCTAAACCGAAGGTTGGGAGCATTAATTATCTTATCAAATTTTCGCAGCGTTTTATTTTTTTCAGAAAGTCCCCAGGACGGAAAATGCCATTCCGGATGGTGAATATTATTTATCTCGTGAAAAAGTTCCCCTGCGCAAAAAATTTCAGGGTGCTCATCCAAAGTACGGGTTAAAACAGTAGAGCCGCTACGTTGTGTTGTAAATATGATAAAATGAGTCATACCCTGTTTTATTAATTTTATACAGCCTTTATTATAACGGCTTCAAATACATTTTATAATACCAACTTAGGGTTTTCATGGCAGCTTCGTTGCGTCGCAATCACTTCATCTGCATAAAAAATGGCATCATGTTAAGCACCAACCTTATTACCTACGGCTATCATTTTTCTTTTTAACCCGCCTTCTCACAAATAAAAACGCTAAGTTTTTATATACTATTTAAAATACCGCCAATAAAATATGCCAATCGGTTATTACTGAAGCTAAGCCTCCAGCCGTCATCGTATTTAATAGGCTTTTTCGAAAACCGTTCCGGCGTACCACCGATGGTATGATCATTCGAAAGCTCCATATACTGCGGCGTTTCAAAAGGCTTTATCCCGAATGCACTGAATATCCGTTTCAGTTCAAGATCCGTTTTCGTTGCAAGCGATTCGTAATTTACCACCAGTATATCCTCCGGCTTAACCATTGTTGAAACACTGTAACAAAGCCGTTTGTAATAGAACACATCCAGTATGCGCTTAAGCATCGATTTCTTTTTCTTTTTGTTCTGCTGCTTCCATTTGCTTTTTGAAAGCGCCACCGCACGAATATCACGTTTAAGCCAGATTATTTTAATATTGATATCAACTTTATTTTTATAAACCGCCAGCGCCTGCACCGGATTTTTTGATGAATCTATTATAAACTGTTTACCGCTGTGCTGCACAACAAGTTTATACAATTCATTAAGCGTTGCAATTACATCATCGTTTTCTTCGGTGTTGCAAAGCTGTAACAATTTTTCTTTTAATGTGCCGGGGAACAAGGCATTTAAAGCCATGTTCTTCGATTTAAAATTCCAGTTAATGGCAGTAAAAAAATGATCGAAGTTTTGTGTAAAAGTCATTTCAATAATTGAGGACCAGAATACACATTCGTTAAATGGTTGCCCGCAGGAACAGGTGTAGTTCCATTTATCTCCGGGGCCAACTTTTAGCAGGTGTCCTTTAAGCATTGCCAGTTCCCCGATAGAAAAACATTCTTCAGATTTTGATAAAATATTTTCAAGCAAGGTGGAACCGGATCTTCGGTCGCTCATTATATAAATCACATCGGCCATTATGCTATTTTTTTTGATTTGTTATTCATGGTTAGAAGCATAAAACGCAAATTGCTTTTAGTTATGCTAATGCGCCTTGCTGAATATAGCTGATAAAGTACAAGTGTGCGACGCAACAAAGTTTAATTAATGTACAAACGTCGGGTACAAAATTACACTTTGCCATTTATACAGTACGCATAAGCTAAGCGATGTACAATTGGTTGTATTTTACCACACAACTTTCCATACTAAACGCTTTCTTATACAAAGCTTGCCCATTGTTCTGCAATTGTTGCAACTGCTGTGGCGGGGCTGCTAACCATGCTTTCAGCGCTGCGAGGTAACTGTTGTAACTTACATCTGCTGATAAATAACCAATATCGCTTGTAACAATATTTATTAATCCGCCAACGGGTGTACAAACAGGCACAACGCCGGCGGACAAGGACTCGAGCAAACTGATGGGCAGCCCTTCAAAAATAGAAGTAAGCACAAACGCATCTGAATTTAAAAGATAGTCTGATACATTTTTTACCTGGCCAAGAAAGTGAACATTATTGGGCTTTTGCGCAATAAGCGCATCGTATATCTTTTTATTGTCGGCCACATAATCGCCAAGAATAATGGCAATAGCGTTCACATTTTCTTTTTGTAAAGTTGCCATGCACTCCAGCAATAACTGTTGATTTTTCTGCTTGCTAATGCGTGCAACATTTACCAGTACTTTTGTTGCTGAATTCTTTTTCAATTTATTAATTGCTGCTGCTGCCTCATTAAATAATGGCGAAGGCTTTACGGGATCCGATCCGTTATTGATCTGCACAATTTTACAGTCGGCATACTCCTGCAAAGCGCTCTTGTGCACTTCGTCTGAAATACTGACCGGCTGAATAATTTCGTTTTTGAAAAAGTATTTATAGGCGATACGGCCATACCAGGGTGCATCCTGCTTAACAAGGTTATGAAATGTGTGTACCTTTTTAAAAAGATGCTTTTTCATTTTACTGTAAGCCAGAAAACAGTAATAACCACTGTGCAGGTGCGTATGCACCACATCGGGCTTTATTTCATTCAGCAATTTATAAATGCGGGAAAATATTTTAAGATCGGGACCTTTACGTTTACCAAGCGTTACAAACTTTACTTTTTTATCCAGCATCTCTAATGGCAAATGCTTAGCTGGATTGTGGTGATACATAGATACCAAAGTAACCTCGTAGCCCGGATATTTTACCAGCTCATTACACATCTGTATACAAAAAACCTGTGCCCCTCCCCAGCCCAACGCCGGAACCATTTGAATTATCTTAAATTTCTTTTCGCCCAAAATAGTTGCTTTTAAATTTTGGTGTTTTATCAGGCGTTAACTGAATTAAACCATTTATCAGAAAAATTTGTACCAAGCAATTTATCCAGCTTTGCCGCATCCTCAATAAAGTACTTTGCCAATGCTGCTTTTATTGCTTTAATATCTTCGGGTAATTCCATTTTATCCTGCGCCATAGCTGCGTTTTTATTGCCGGTGTTCATTTCAAACATTTTCTGTTTCATTAGCTTTCTTTTAGAACGCGGCATCCATGGATTAATAAAATATTTTACAATAAATTTCTTCAGCTTATTTTGCTTAATAAGGTTCTGCTGTAGCCACTGATTTTTAACTGCACCGGTAATATTTTTTGGCGTAAAATCGGGCACGAACGATTCGTCGACATTTAAAAAAGAAAATATTTTTTTGGTAAGTGCAGCAGGGTTTTTCACCATATCATCATAATCAACCACAAGCAATTGCTCAAGGTTAAAATACTGAAGGCATGCATTTATCTGGCGGTAATACCAACCGTGTTCAATATAGGTAAAATCATTATTGTCTTTACTAAACGCCCAGGTTTCTGCAGGATTATATAACAGCGCCTCCCTAATTTCCCTTGTTTCCCTCAGCATTTTTTTGAAATAGCCATAGGCAGATACGGCCCTGTCAACAGGGTTGCGAATAATAACTATCAGTTTCGCTGCAGCGTTGTGATCTTTGATCGCTTTTAATAATTCTGAATAAAAAATGTAATTAACCGCAGACTGCAATACTACCGGTTCACCATTATATATTGCAGGTTCCTGCAACAGTTTCTTTTCTATTGTCTCTGCATCAAGTACCCCAAAAAGCTGCACATCCTTGAGTGAATCGTAACAATAAACCTGTGGGTGCTGGCTAAGCCAGTCATCCAGCGTGGTGGTTCCCGCCTTTTGAACACCAATAATAAATGAATCAGGATAAACAGGTTTTGTCATAGGGAATATTTTACTTAGCCCTTTCAACTACAAACCAGGGATTCAGTAAGTTTTCTTTATTATAAGTCAGGTCTAAATTTGTTTCATAATTATACACCTTACAGCCGGCATATTTTGCAACACCATGCCCTGCAGCCGTATCCCATTCCATGGTGGGTGCCAATCTTGGGTACACCTGTGCTTTGCCTTCAGCTACCAGGCAAAGTTTTATTGAACTGCCGGAACTTACAATTTCAACTTCTCCATGCTCTTTTTTCTTTTCAGCAATAAAAACTTCAGTCTCCGGCGAGTTATGAGAGCGGCTGGCAACAATGGTGTAAACTGAAGGAGCATTATCGCCAGGCAATGCAGTTGCCCTTTCTAGAACAGATTCCAGGTTATCTGCTGTAAGCGCACCAGTTATGGTTACAGCAAAACTTCCCATATCTTCTGCTCCATAATAAAGTACACCCGTAACCGGCACAAAAACCACACCCAGTATGGGCGTACCATCTTTAACCAGCGCAATATTTACGGTAAACTCGCCATTCTTTTTTATAAATTCTTTCGTTCCGTCGAGTGGATCAACAAGCCAGAAAGTACCCCAGTTCTTTCTTTCTTCATAGGGTAATTGCTTACCTTCTTCACTTAAAAGCGGAAAACCGGTTTCAGCCAAAGCGGCTTTAATTACTTCGTGAGATTGCTGATCGGCAATCGTTAACGGCGAATTATCGCTTTTTGTTTCTACGGCAAAATCCTGCTTATACACTTCAAGAATTTTTTCCCCTGCTTCCACAGCGGCCATTACCGAGAGATTAATTAAATTTTTCATTTATTTTTTTTCAAAATTATGCGGTCAGTTTTTCTCCAGACGGCGGCAAGATAAAATTTTATGTCCAAAAATCTGGTTCAGCCTGTTGTTATTTTAAGATTATGCATTGCAGTCGGCCATATACAAAATATTCTAACTGTAAAACCACAACTAATTTTACCAAATAAGCCAGGCTCTGCTTTCTAATGCTTGAATTATTATGAGCCCAGCTGTCCTCTGCAATTGCTTCGTTCCTTGCGTCGCACTCTTGTACTTTGGGTAATTTCAGTCGGCAACTATACCAAAGCTGCTTAAACTAAAACGCCCAGGTACCAGGATCTTATGCTCAAAAAAATTATTTCCTTGGATTTTAATACAAATAGTCGCATCAATGCAAAAAGCCAACATTGTTAAACTCGCAACCCACGTTAGAAATGCCATAATAAAAATACCTGTAATTTGGAACCTAAAATTTATTTTTGCCGCCCTGTGCGTAATTAAAATTGGCATTCATGAGATTTACCTATTATGGTCACGCTTGTTTTAGAGTAGAAATTGCCGGTATTTTCCTGCTTTTCGATCCATTTATTTCAGGGAACCAGATGGCGGCACATATAAATGTTGACAGTATTGCCGTTGACTATATCTTTATTTCTCATGGCCATGAAGACCATATAGCAGATGCGGTAAACATTGCCCAGAGAACCGGTGCCATATGCGTTGCTTCTGCCGAAATAGCCGGGTGGCTGCAGAAACAGGGGGTAAAAAAAGTACATTCCATGAATCATGGAGGCCCAATTAAATTTGAGTTTGGAACAGTAAGGGGCGTAAATGCAATACATTCCTCCTCCTTTCCTGACGGCAGTTATGCAGGTAACCCAATGGGCTTTGTTTTTGTAACAAATGAGGGTAAATTTTATTATAGTGGCGATACCGCATTAACACTCGATATGCAGCTTATACCACTTTGGGCAAAACTTGATTTTGCAGTGTTACCCATTGGAAGCAACTTTACAATGGATACAGCAGATGCAATAAGCGCGGCAGATCTTATTCAATGTCGTAAAATTGTTGGGGTACACTATAATACTTTTCCACCCATTATGATTGATATTAAACAGGCAAAGACAGATTTTGCTGCAGCAAGCAAAACTTTATTTTTACCGGGAATTGGAGAAACCATCGAGATTTAAGTCGATAGTTCATGGTAAAATCTGTTTGGTAAAATTGATACCCGACACCTGACTGCTCACTGCTGATACCATTACCTCAGTACAAGAGTGCGACGCAACAGGCGATGCCATTTAAAGTGAAAGCCGGGCTCAATAAAACTTCCTGGCTTTTAAAGGAACAGTTTGAAAATAAATTGATAAAAAATTAAAAATATACTCCGCTTAAAACGGAGTTGGAGTACTAAATGGCAAGAATAATTGGAGTGGCTAATCAGAAGGGAGGCGTGGGTAAAACCACCACAGCTATTAATGTAGCTGCAAGTTTAGCCGTACTGGAGTTTAAAACTCTGCTTGTTGACGCAGACCCACAGGCCAACAGCACTACGGGTGTGGGTTTTGACCTGCACAATGTTACCAACAGTCTCTATGATTGTATGGTAAACAATATACCGGGGCAGGATGTGATTCTTAAAACAGAAATCCCTAACCTGGACCTGATACCATCGCATATTGACCTTGTGGGCGCAGAGATTGAGATGATCAACTACCCCAACCGGGAGCAGGTGCTTAAGATGATACTTGAGCCAATAAGAAAAGACTACGAATTTATTATAATCGACTGTTCTCCTTCACTTGGGCTTATTACAGTTAATGCACTTACTGCTGCTGATAGTGTAATTGTTCCTGTTCAGTGCGAATTTTTTGCGCTGGAAGGCCTTGGCAAATTGCTGAACACTATAAAGATTGTGCAAAGCAGATTGAATATCTCGCTTGCAATAGAAGGTATTTTAATGACGATGTACGATGGCCGTCTGCGCCTCTGCAACCAGGTTGTAAACGAAGTAAGGAGACATTTTGATGAAATGGTTTTTAGTACTATTATCCACCGCAATACCCGTTTAAGCGAGGCGCCAAGTGTTGGTAAACCGGTAATACTGTACGACTCTGACAGTAAAGGATCTATCAATTATCTTAATCTTGCCAAAGAAATTTTACAGAAAAATCAAATGACCAGGATGACACTGGAAGAAAAAATTATTGAATAGCTGGTAGTTTATGGCTGAAAGCTTCTACTTAAACTGCAACGGCGAACCACAATCTGCAAACTACAAACCACCAACTACAATGACTACTCCCAAACAAAATAAAGACGCTTTAGGTAAAGGCATAAGGTCACTGCTTCAAAACATTGATGCAGATCTTAAAACTACATCCGGTTCTTTAAAGACCAATGTGATGGAATCTGTAACGGCTATTGCCCGTATTCCACTGGAGCAGATTGCCACAAACCCTAAAAACCCAAGGCACGATTTTGATGAGCAATCTTTACAAGAGCTGGCGGCATCAATAAAACTGCACGACATCGTTCAGCCATTAACGGTAACAAGGCTTGCTTCGGGCAAGTATCAGTTAATAGCCGGTGAGCGGCGTTACCGTGCGGCTGCAATTGCCGGATTAAAAGACATACCTGCATACATTCGCCAGGCAAACGACAGCGAATTGCTGGAACTGGCTTTGCTTGAAAACCTGCAGCGCGAAGACCTCAATGCTATTGAAATTTCATTGAGCTATAAGCGCATGATGGATGAACTGCACTATACACAGGAGCAAGTAGCAGAGCGTATGGGTAAAGAACGAAGTACCGTTACCAATTATATCCGCCTTTTAAAATTACCACCAGATATACAGCTCTCGGTTCGCAGCAACGCTATCAGTATGGGCCATGCCCGGGCATTGATAAGCATTGAAACGGTTGATAAGCAGTTATTTGTTTACCATGAAATTAAAGACCGGCAACTGAGTGTAAGGCAGACAGAAGAACTGGTACGAAACCTATATAAATCTCACAGCGGCGCTGTTAAATCTTCTTCAAAATCAGGATTACCGCCCGCATATAAAAGAATAGAAGATAATTTAGCGTCTCACTTTAGTACCAAAGTAAAACTTACCCACAGCAATAAGGGCTATGGTAGTATAACACTTGAGTATTACTCTTTAGATGAGCTAAATAAAATTCTTGATCAAATGAACGTACAGGTAAGCTGATCTTAATGCAAGTCTCAAAAATCTTCATATCCGTTATCTGCATATTTATTATTTTCAACGTGCATGCACAGGAAGATAAAAGGCAATTGGCTACATCGTCTGTAATTGATACAACCATTAAGCTGCCGCCAGATACTTCTTCTGCAAAAATTACCACAGATACTTTGATCTTAGCAAAAGATACCATTCCCAAAAAAACATTTCACGACCCCCGAAAAGCTACCCGTCGTTCTGCGCTTGTACCCGGCTGGGGGCAGGCATATAACCGGGAGTACTGGAAAATACCCATTGTTTACGGAGCTATCTCCATACCCACTGTGCTGTTTATTTACAATAACAAATGGTATAAAAAAACAAGAGACGCCTATACCCTTGTTGTAAGCAGCGAAACAGACCGTTATGGCGAAATAGACCCCAAATTAATTAACCAAAATACGGGGCAGCCACTTGATGCCCAAAGCCTGCAGTATTACAGAAACGATTTTAGAAAAAACCGCGATTACTCCGTACTTTTTTTTCTGCTTGCCTGGGGAATAAACGTAGTAGATGCTACTGTTTTTGGGCATCTCAAAGATTTTGATGTAAGCGACGACCTTAGTCTTAACGTTAAGCCAACCTTTAACCCCAGCACCAAAACCATTGGCTTTGGACTTGCACTCAATATTAAAACACCACCGCACAAGGTGCTCCAGGGGTTTTAGTTTACCAGCTTTTTGTAAGCAAATATTTAATTATTTTTTTTAGCCCAGCCGCATTTTTTTATAGCGTCGCCTGTTGCGTCGCACACTTGTACGTTATCAACCAGGGGAGCAGCTGAATGCCAATATTGAACCAGGCGTACAAGTGAGTGACACAACCAAAGTCCAATTCTTATTCTAAAGCCGGCCAAAAAAATATTTCTTTTATCTTGCCAAAAAAAAGTAAAGCATAAAATGAAAATCGCATTGATCGGTTATGGCAAAATGGGCATGGCAATAGAAGAGTTAGCTACAAAAAACAGCCACGAAATTGTATTGCGCATAGGCATTGAAAACCTGGAAGACTTTACAATTGAGAACGTACAAAAAGCTGATGTAGCCATTGAGTTTACATCGCCACACAGCGCGGCAGAAAATATTATGAAGTGTATAGACGCTGGTGTTGCCGTTGTAAGCGGATCTACAGGCTGGCTCTCAAAATGGGACGATGTAAAAAATTACTGTATCGCGAAAAACGGCACTTTAATTTATGCGAGTAATTATAGTATTGGCGTAAATATTTTCTTTGAGCTGAACGGCTACCTTGCAAAGCTGATGGCAAAACAGGAAAGCTACCAGGTGAGCCTTGAAGAAATACACCATACCCAAAAAAAAGATGCACCAAGCGGCACGGCTATCACCCTTGCTGAACAGGTGATGCATTATATTACCGTTAAAAAACAATGGGTAAACCATTTAAGCGATAATGTGGAAGAGCTGGAAATTATCAGCGAAAGAATTGACCCTGCACCAGGTACGCATAAAATAAAATACAATTCTGCAATTGATGATATTGAAATAATACACACCGCACACAGCCGCGCAGGATTTGCAGCAGGCGCAGTACTTGCAGCGGAATTTGTAAATGGGAAAACAGGATTATTCACCATGAAGAATGTTTTGAATTTCTAACATAATGAAAAAAGAAATTTGGCTGCTGACTGTCCTTTTATCTTTTTGTTTTACAACAATAGCTCAAAACAATTCTGTTGACAGTTTGCGTAAACTAGCCCTAAATACCACGGATAAAAATATTTTAATAAAGACCTGCATTGAGCTTTCAGGGAAATTTAACCTGAGTAGTTTAGATGAGAATATTCAATATGCCCGCAAAGGCCTGAATGCTGCCTCAGAGATAAAAGATTCTGTAAATATTGCCAAACTGTTTAATAACCTGGGTATTACGTTTTATTTTAAAGGGCGGTTCGATAGTGCTGCCTTTTACTATTACAAAAGTGTAGATATTTTCAGCAATAAAAACGAGCTTATATTACTCGCCTCTGTATATAACGATCTTGCTAAAATGTACCGTAAAATAGGCCCCTACAGCCGGTCGCACGATTTCTATAACAAAGCCTTGAATATTTTTACGCAATTAAAAAATAAGGATGGTATTGCAACCATCTACAACGAATCTGGTGTATTATCAGAATACGAAGGAAAGTTTGAAGACGCCGTTAAAAACTACAAGGCTTCACTTGCATTAAGAAAAGAATTAAACGACAGCGTGGGTATTGCTTATTCGCTCAATTTTATTGCAGGTGCCTATGTACAGGAACATAAGTTTACGGAAGCAGAGCAATACAATGCGGAGGCGCTTAAAATACGCGAAAGCCTTAAAGACTCCTTTGCCATTGCACTTACCTATACAGATTTTGGGGGCATTTATACAGCAGAAAAAAAATTCGATAAGGCTGTAGAAAGTTATGTGAAAAGCAATGTTGTAGCCAACAGTATGGGTTATACTGATTTGCTAAGGAATAACTATACCGAGCTGTCGTATATCGCTTCAGAAACTGGTGATTTTAAAAAAGCACTAGAATACTTTCAAAAAGCAGCCGCATTAAAAGACTCTCTTTATAAAACAGAAAACAGCAAACAGGTAGAAGAACTTTCTGCCCGTTACGAAACTGCTGAAAAAGAAAAACAAATTCAGCAGCAGCATTTCCAGATTACCCAACGCAACTACTGGATTGCAGGTATTTCGGTCTTTATGGTATTGGGCAGTTTGCTTGGCTATTCTTATTACCGGCGTTTTAAACTTAAACAGCAGACCAGGTTGCAGACCGAAATATTAAAGCAGCAAGAACTTGCAACAAAAGCCGTTATAGAAGCCGAAGAAAAAGAACGAAAGCGAATAGCAGGTGATCTTCATGATGGCGTGGGGCAGCTGATGAGTGCCGCAAGAATGAATCTTTCTGCAATACAAAGCAGCCTGCCTTTCGTTTCTGACGAACAAAAAATCAACTTTAAAAAAGTTGTAAATCTTATTGATGAAAGCTGCAACGAAGTAAGAACCGTATCGCATAATATGATGCCGAATGCTTTGCTTAAAGCCGGCCTTGCATCAGCCATAAGAGAGTTTATTGACAAAATAGACGCACATATTCTTAAAGTAAATTTACATACAGAAGGCCTAAACGAACGCATAGATTCCAATATTGAAACCGTACTTTACCGCGTTATACAGGAGTGTGTAAACAATGTAATTAAACATGCAAACGCAACGGAGCTCGATATTTCACTGGTAAAAGACATTGAAGGAATAAGCTCCACCATAGAAGATAACGGACAGGGATTTAACAGCAAAGACCTTGAAAAGTTTAAAGGCATTGGCCTTAAAAACATACAAAGCCGCATAGATTATTTAAAAGGAACGGTGGAGTGGGATTCTAACCCAGGCAATGGAACGGTTGTAGCCATTCACGTACCGGTTAAAAATAAATAATCGAGTTTTTTGGGAGCCAGACTGCATTGCTGCTAGTGGGCTTTACTTGCGTCGCACCCTTGTACTTTAGAATAAAAGGCATCTAGGCAAAGAGGTAGTACGCAAAGAGTTTAAATACCTTGTTTATTTTTCACTGTTCATGCCTGTTACTAAAGTACAAGAGTGCGACGCAACAGACGATGCCATAAAAATAGTAGCCCGGCTCAAAAAATATTGTATTGTACTGTTACCCTAGAAATTAATTGCCGTGAAAAACGATGGATTAACTGCCAATGCCTACTTTTGCGCCCTTAAAACATTTTATTTGAATCGGTAAAATATTAATTGAAATGGCAAATACATCTGACATAAGCCGTGGAATGATCTTAAAACTTGACGGTAGTTTGTATTCAGTGGTAGAGTTTGGCGAAAATAAAACAGCCCGTGCTGCTGCAAAAGTTTGGGCTAAATTAAAAGGCGTTGATAATAACCGCACCATAGAAAAAACCTGGAACAGTGGCGAAACCATTTTCCCAATCAGGGTTGAAAAGAAAACTTTTCAGTATTTATATAAAGACGAATCAGGGTTTAACCTGATGAATAATGAGACATTTGAACAGATTGCCCTTGCAGAAAATATGATCGATGCACCACAGTTTCTTAAAGACGGCAGCGAAGTTTTTGTGTTTATCAATACCGAAACAGAACTGCCAATTGGTGCAGAGCTGCCCGAAAAAATTGTAGTGCTGGTAACTTACTGCGAACCAGGTGTAAGAGGCGATACCGCCAACCGCGCACTAAAGGCTGCCACCATTGAAACCGGTGCTATTGTAAATGTGCCCCTTTTTGTTAACGAAGGAGAACTGATACGTGTAAACACTAAAAGCGGTGAGTATATGGAACGAGTAAAAGAATAAATAACGCAATAAAAAAATTGATTGATTTCAATATAAAAAAAGATGGTCGAAACCATCTTTTTTTATCGGTTTAAAATCGGGAATGATTGAAAAGTTCATTTTTTATTTTTCGCTTGTTTTAAACAAAAAATACCTATTTTGCCACTCCTTTCAGGGTAAAATGGTTCAAAAATTTACAAAATTCCAAAAAAGCATCTTATGGACTTCAAGCAGATTCAGGAACTTATTAAGATCATTAACAAGAGTAATATCGGGGAAATAAGTATAGAGGAAAATGAGTTTAAAATTACTATAAAACAAAAGAAGGAAGCCGTACAAACCTTTTTGGCAAGCCAGCCATCTCAATCCTATGCAACAGCACCAGTTTACACACCCGCATCTGCTCAACCTGCTGCAAGCCAGGTGGCCATTGCAGATGTACCAGTTGCAAAGGCAGATAATTTAGTAACGATCAAAAGCCCCATGATTGGTACATTCTACCGCAAAGCCTCACCCGATAAGCCATCTTTGGCTGAAGTGGGCGACGAGATAAGCCCGGGTAAAGTAGTATGCATAATTGAAGCCATGAAGCTTTTCAATGAAATTGAAAGTGAAATAGGCGGTAAAATAGTTAAAGTACTGGTAGAGGATGCCAGTCCGGTTGAATACGATCAGCCGCTCTTTCTGGTAGAACCTGCTTAATAAAAACGGGGCAAGCTTAAATCAGTAAATGTTTTTTCAAACATTTTTTATTTAAGGTTGCCTTTTATTTTAGCTTTTTTTAGGTTCCTCAATTTTCAAATCCACAAATTGAAAAAATGTTTAAAAAAATTCTGATAGCCAACCGTGGCGAGATTGCATTACGTGTAATAAGAACCTGCAGGGAAATGGGTATTAAAACAGTAGCCGTTTATTCCACTGCCGATAAAGATAGCCTGCATGTAAAATTTGCTGACGAAGCAGTGTGTATTGGTAAACCACAAAGCAGCGAATCTTATCTTAACATTCCCCATATAATGGCTGCTGCCGAAATTACCAATGCAGATGCTATTCACCCTGGTTATGGCTTTCTTGCAGAGAATGCCAAGTTCTCGCAGATTTGCGCAGATCACGGCATAAAATTTATAGGCCCCAATGCACATATGATCAACAGCATGGGCGATAAAATAACTGCAAAAGAAACCATGATAAAAGCCGGTGTGCCTGTTGTGCCCGGGGGCGAAGGTTTGCTTGAAAGTATTGAAGAAGCAAAATCCCTTGCTAAAGTTGTAGGATACCCTGTTATTTTAAAAGCTACTGCCGGCGGCGGCGGTAAAGGAATGCGTGTTGTATGGAATGATAGTGAAATGGAAAAAGCCTATACAACCGCTAAAACCGAAGCAGCAGCATCGTTTAAGAACGATGGTATTTATATGGAAAAATTTGTGGAAGAACCACGCCATATTGAAATTCAGGTTGCGGGAGACCAGTATGGTAACGTTTGCCACTTAAGCGAACGGGATTGTTCTATTCAGCGTCGTCACCAAAAGCTGGTAGAGGAATCCCCATCTCCGTTTATGACAACTGAACTCCGCGAAAAAATGGGCGCCGCCGCCATTAAAGCTGCCAGTGCAATTAATTATGAAAGCGTTGGTACTGTTGAGTTCCTGGTAGATAAACACCGCAACTTCTTCTTCATGGAAATGAACACCCGTATTCAGGTTGAGCATTGCGTAACAGAGGAAGTAATTAATTTCGATCTTATAAAAGAGCAGATAAAAATCGCGATGGGCGAAAAAATTTCCGGAGAAAATTATTTGCCGCAGATGCACGCGATTGAATGCCGCATTAATGCAGAAGATCCTTACAACGATTTTCGCCCATCACCAGGCAGAATTACTACACTTAACACACCCGGCGGCCACGGTGTACGTGTAGACAGCCACGTTTATGCTGGCTATGTTATACCGCCGTATTATGATTCTATGATCAGTAAACTTATTGCTGTAGCACGCACACGCGAAGAAGCCATTGGCACCATGTACCGTGCGTTAAGCGAGTACATTATTGAAGGCGTAAAAACAACCATTCCTTTTCACCTGCAGTTGATGCAGAACGAAGATTTTAGAAAGGGAAATTTTACAACCAAGTTTTTAGAAACCTTTACACTCGTATAAAAAATTATCCCGCTTTTTTGCGGGATTTTTTTTGAATACAATTATTGACCCGGCTTTATAATTTAATGGCATCTCCTCTTGCGTCGCACTCTTGTACTTTTGGTAATTCTATGGAGCTTTTATTGAAGCGGAATAATGTTGTTAAGTGATCAACATTGGCCGGGCAACCAACAGCAGCGGGGAATTTTACACAGCTTCGGTGCAAAGCCACGGAGATAACAGCAAGCTATCCTTTTTCATCCTGGAAAGTAGAAACTGCATAACGATGCAGGATGGTTACTTTAAGATTATCGCCTTTTACTATAACCTCTTTGTACTCCATAAATTGATTGTCTTTGTTGAAGAAACCAACAATGCAATCGTACTTGTCTTTACCGGGGCGTATTTCTATTTTTGGCCGTACACCAAAGTTGGGGATCTTTAAAGTATCGGTTGCCCTTAGCTCCATGTATTGTATTTTCATTAGGTAATGAAAGGTTTCTTTTGTCTCGAAAACATCTACTGCAAAATGCCAGTCGTTTAATTCATCTGGTACTTTTCTAAAGAAAGACGCAACTGGTTTTTTATTTACGTCGGTTCTTGTTTCTGGTATGGTATCGTTGGTAATAACAACAACATCTTTTTTTTCAGTTTCATTTACCGGCGCTGAATTGTTGCAGGAAACAATGCAGCATACGGCTATTAATAATGTGAGTTGTTTCATTTTTTTTATT